>NZ_JAUBUJ010000049.1:7947-59879 GCF_036705405.1 Microcoleus sp. B13-B6 | reverse complement strand
CCGTCCTTTTTGGACGGGCGGGACGCCCATCCCACAATAACAATTAAAATTGTAAGTTATTTAATTCGCGATCCTAAGTTGTATTTTTCGGGCGGGCGAGACGCCCACCCCACAATAATTTCATCAAAGTTGACTGTAAAATTTAGATGCGCCTCAGCTTAGTAGCGATTTCACGATCCGAATGATGGTGGGGGTAGGTTATCTTTTAACGAACAGCGGGAGAAATTACGGTAACTCGGCGGCTGTCTACTAACATCGGCCAAAAACCTCGATCGCTCAATGCTTTTACGGCAGCAGTAGCGGCGTTTTGATCCGTTGTATAAGCGACGAATAAAAAGGGACGCTGGCCGTAGGAAGCTAAGCCTACTTGCGTGCCTAATGCTTCCCTGACTTGCGAGGCTAATTCGGGTTGGTTGAAGTAATCGACTAACACTGCATAACCAGGCCCCAGGGGTTGGGGATTGAAGGCAAGATTGCCGGTTGAAGGATTGGTGATTGGTTCAGAACCTGGTGCTGGCTGAGGGTTGTAGACTGGCAAATTTTGGGGTAGTGCCGCTGCGGGCGATCGTACTACGTAAGCTTGCAATCCGACAACATCTTCGATGTATTTAACCCAATCGCTGGCGATTTGCGAGTCGCGAAAGCCGCCAACTCGCGTCACCGTGTCGTTGATGTACTGACAAACTGTGTTGTTAGTATTTCCAGGGAAAGAGCGTTTTGCTCTTTCTTGCTGTTCGGGTGTTGGGGTGACAATTAACAGTAGATATTCATCGGACTGGGGCGGTTGGCAGCTCGACTCAGCTTTAACAGAAGTCGAGAAAATTGTCAATACCAAAAGGGCGATCGAAGTAGCAGAAAATAGGGGTAGAGACAAAATAAATTTGTACAGTTTACCCCTAATTGTTGTTAGTTGTTTTGTCTGATATTTTGCTATTTTGTTCATGCTGTCTGTAGGGAGGCAAGGGCATCGGGAATAGTTGGTGATGGTGCTTGAAATTCACCTGTCAGTACATATTCTAATCGCAGTTTCAACCAAGTGATGAAGACAGGATCTGTAGAAATAATAGCGGCGGCTGGCTGAGGGCATTTTGCTTTAACTTCTGCCATTGTCGGTGCTTCTAGGAAAGCTGGCTGTTTGACCAACCAGAAGTCTATTTGTTTTTCTTGTTCGTTGTAGTTGCGAGTTCTTTCTTTAAACACTTCATCTAGGGCTTCTTCTTCTAGCAAAAAGCGTTGGCTGGCTAAAACGTAGTAGTAGGTTTGCATTTTTCTCGGTTGTTAGGGGTTGACGGTTAGCAGTTAATGCCGCCTGTACCGACCAGTTTTGCTGGTCAGGGGCGGGTTTGCGGAGTTGCGATCGTTGGAGAGTTCTAGACTCTTGTGCCGTTTACTTTACCTTATTTGCTGTCATCTTGGGTAGATGCAGAGCAAGTCGCTTCAGAAAAATTTTTGGTGGTGAGAGTTGGGGGAGTTGTGAGTGTTGCGAGAGTGGCTGGTTTTTTGGGGATTTGGGCGATTATTTTTCGGGCTGGTGATTTTCGGGAAAATTTAGGTGACAATAGGAAATTAGATGGAATTGCAGGTTGAATAATTACCAATTATTGAGGCAATCTGGGGGCTGTTAAACCTGATTGGGAGTGGTTTGCATATGAAAAGTTGTTGGAGTGCGATCGCGACTGGTATTGCTTGGTGTCTGGCTTGGGGTGAGGGGCGCGAACCTCAATTTGAGATCGGCGTGTTGCAGGAAATGCGAGGAGCTTTGAATTCTGGGGAGGAAGTGCCGGAGGATGTGAGGGAAATTGTCGATCGGGTTCGGGAACTAGAAAAACTTGAGTTTCCGAATTCGAGTGGTGAGTTAAAGCAGTTAAGCGAACAGCATCCTCAGCTTTGGAACTCCCGGATCGGCTTAGTTTACGGCGGTGCAACCAAAATCAAGCAATATGTGTTTGAGTCATCAAAAATTCAGGATGTTCGCGGTGGCTCGGCGTTATTGGACAGAATAAACCTAGTTGACTTACCTGCTTTTTTTAATAAAAATCCTCAGTTATCCCAATACACAATTCAGTGCCAAGAAATCCGAAGATGGCTCGATATCACAATTCCCAGCCAGCCAAAACTCTCAGAAGCACTGATTCCCGAACTCATTATTTATTCAACAGGTGGCAATATTCTGGCATTTTGTCCGGCTGCATTGGTTGACGACTTGGCTAATGCGATTGAAAAACGCTACACCGAAGAAACTTTAACTGCAAATTCCTGTGCCGTAGGAGAGAAATTTAAACTCTTAGAAATTCGCTTTGGGTTGCTACGAGAACCTATTGAAAATACACTTTGGCTAGAGTGGTATCGTCAGCACTATCCAAAACCGCTGGTTCAAGCTTACTTTGGTAATTTGGAGAAAAATATAGAGAATAGTAAAACTGAACGGTGTACTGAAGAGCCTATATCCGTTGAAGATGCTTTTGCAAATAGAAAGAGCTTTAATGAAATAACCACCAAATTGGCAGTTCTCTTTAATCAACGGCGGAGTGGCAATGATTTTCCAAATCGTCCCAGTCGCCGCTATCCACCAATGTTTGAAACACATCCTTACTTGATACGAGATGGGAATGAACGTCGTTCAGCAATAACAAGCGTGCAGCCACCAAAACTGCCTAAAGAAACCAATTTTTCGGAAACTTCTGCTCGGAAACATCGAGTTGGCTACAGAGCTAAAAAAGATTTGCGCCAAGTACCTGAATGGTACGAGGAATCTCAGCTAGAATGGAACCCAGGCGTAATAGAAGGCTGGGTAGCTAGATTCGATCGCTTTCTGGAAAAAAATCCCAGTCTAAAACAGAAATACTATGGAGGTTTGAAATCCGATAACGTTGAAATTGCCGAAAATCTCAGCCATATTGGGAATGCGAGTAAAAATTTTATTGCCTATATCTATGCTGATGGCAATAATATGGGTGGCTATATTCAAAATATTCGCACTCCCCAAAAATATCAAGAGTTTAGTAAAGATGTAGAATTAGCAACGGAGTATGCTGTTTACCAAGCATTAGCAGAGAGTTTGCATCCTCATGAATTGCAAAATTTTACCGATGAATATTCTACACTCAGTAACGGCGATTTAGTCCATCCTTTTGAAATCATTACCATTGGTGGAGATGATATTTTCTTGATTGTTCCAGCAGATAAAGCATTGGCGATCGCCCAAACTATCGGACAACGATTTGAAAAAATATTGCTAAAACAACTGCCATTAGTAGAAAATTCAACAGCCACAGAACAAATCAATGGAGACTATCAGATTCAGCGCTCTAATAAACCTATCGACCCGAAAAAAATCCACCGCTACAAACCTACAGAAGCTCCTCTTTCTCAATGCCAACTCAGTACCTCAAGTGGCGTACTAATTACAGCTTATGATACCCCCATCTATTATGCCAAAGATTTTATCGATCAATTACTGAAATCAGCAAAAGAACGAGCCAAAAAATTAAAGATCGCCGGATACTGTGGCGGGACCGTAGATTTTATGGTAATGAAATCTGTTACCATGATTTCTTCGGATGTAAAAGTATTTCGCAAGGAGGCATTGTTCAAGAAACTGAAACCCAACCTCAAACTTTATGCTGCGCCCTACACATTACATGAATTAGGAGGATTACTAAGCTCCATAGAAGCCTTAAACAATGCTAAGTTTCCCAAGTCGCAACTTTACCAAATTAGGAGTTTATTAGATCGGGGAAAACACACAGCTATTCTGAATTACCGCTACTTCCGCACGCGAGTACAGCAAGGTAAATCCGAACTGCGAGAACATTTTGAAGAAGCTTGGTGTCAGCCAAAAGATCCAACTAACCCAGGCAATTTAGCTCCTTGGATGTATGATGATGGGTCGCTTGAGACTGACAAGTCAGACTATCCACTTTTTGAAACCATTTGGCGAGACATGGTAGATTTATATGATTTTATTGCTGCCTCTGAAGATGACGATATGTTAGAATCAGAGCTAGCGACAATGGAGGTTGAATCATGATTTTTATCGCTCGACTATCCAACTCCAGCGTCACATCCTATGAAATTACCGCTGTAATTGACTCCGCTTTGTGTGTCGGTGCAGGTGGTTCTTCAGGTTCGCTAGCTGATAAACCTATTGTTCGCAACTCAGAAAAAAATTTACTGATTCCTGCTTCTCAAATTAAGGGGCGTTTGCGCCACGAATGCGAAAAGATTGCCAGGGGTTTGCGTTGGGCAGTTTGTGATTCTCCCAACCCTCAAACCATGTGTCCTAAAAGAGCAGGCTTAACAGAAAACTTCGATCGCCCGGAATATCATGTACCAGGTTACGAGGGGAAGCATTGCCTAATTTGTCAAATATTCGGCAATCCAGTTTTGCCTTCTCGCATCTTATTTGATGATTTAATCTGTACGGAAGACCCGGAAAACTTAGCAGAAGTGATGCGTCCTGGTGTAACAATTAATCGCTGTCGCCGTACTGCTGAAGAACAAAAACTTTATTTTTTAGAAACATCACCAGCTAACGCACAACTCAAGTTTACCGGACACATTCACCTGCCTAGTCAGCCAAATTACGCAGGGGCATTAATTCTTGCTGGAATGCGACACATTCATGCTTTAGGTGGCAGCAAATCAGCGGGTTTGGGATGGCTGCATTGGGAGTTTCCTAACCTACTCTTAGAACAAGCCGCAGAACAAGCTGCGTGGGATTTTCTGGCAAAAGGAGATGGAGAATGAAAAAGATTAATTTAGAAATTAAAGCATTGTCTCCTTTGGCAATTGGCAAACAGAAGCCAGGCAGCTCAATTAGTGAAGCAGAAACCTACATTCCTGGTACAGTAATTCGAGGGGCAGTTGCAGCTTACATACTGAAACGCGCAACTACACCCATTACTGCTAGCGACAATTTTCACGATCTGTTTTTGGGTGATAATCCAGCTATTTTCCAAAATGCTTATCCTGCAACAATTGAGGGTGAGAAGCAAACTAGAATCCAACCAGAAGTTAAGGTTGTACCCGCTACTGCTCTTAGTTCTAAAACAAAATCTGGTTTTAAGTCCAAAGGAAACAATGGCGTTTTTGATACTCTTATCGATCGCTTCTGTGCGGAAGGATTCGGTCATTTGTACGATCCAAACTGCCCTAGGGATGGAGGTAGAGTCGATGTTTTCAAAGGTTTTTACAGCGAATTAAATGGCAAATTTTACAGCCATTCCGCAACTACCCGTCTGCTAACGCGAGTTGGCATTAATCGAAGACGAGCCACTTCTGAAGAAAGAGTATTGTACAGTATTGAAGTTTTGAATGAATCTCAAAGTAGGGGTAAAAAAGAGAAGCCTGTCGTCTATACAGGAGCAATTATAGTAGCAAATGAAATAGCAGATTCTCTACAATTTTTTATACACAATCATCAGGACGATTTGAGATTAGGTGGCGCAACTTCACGGGGATTGGGACGAGTTAAAATTACAGCTAAGTCGCCTGTAGATGCAAAAGCTTTGAAGCCTTCGGTGGAAGAAAGAATCAATAACTTTCAGAAAAAATTACATCAGCGGTGGGAGGAATGGAAGAGAATTTATAACCACCCTCTCGAAGATTTGCTACAAAATCGCACGTATTTCACCATCGATCTACAATCTGATGCTATATTAAGAGAAAATTGGAGACGTACTACTGTTATTTCAGAAGATATGCTTCGTCAGTTTTCAGGAGTGATTGATTCATCTCTGAAATTGCACGCTGCTTATAGTAATTATGATTACCTATCGGGTTGGAATTCTGCATGGGGATTGATGAAAGATGTGGAGTTGATTACAGATAAGGGAGGGGTTTATTTATTCAGTACAACTCAGTCAAGTTTATGGAGGGAGAAGTTAAATGATTTGGAAATCAAAGGAGTAGGCGATCGCACAGAGGAAGGCTTTGGTCAAATACAAATTTGCAACGAATTTCATCTAATACTTCGGGAGGAAGCTAAATGAGGGAATCATCAGAGCAACAAAAACAACTAAAAATTCAGAAAGGTATTCGTCAGGCTGAAGACTTTTTAGTAACGTGGATTCAGGATGCTTTGGATAATAAAAACTCTTACGGAGAGTTAGAAGAATCTCAATTTCGTAATTTAGTACGAGTTGCTGACACAACAGAAAGCACAGAAGTTATCAAAAATTTCTTGCGCTATCAACTTGGACGTGACAAAAAATGGGGCAGAGGAAATGATTCTCTAGCTGCCCAAATAATTAAAGATATTGACACCAGAATTAAGGAACGTGCTAAGAAAATAGCGGATGAAGTTAATACCGACGATCTCAACATTATCTGGATCGAACTAACCCGTCGTTATCTTGGCTACGGTGCGCGACATTTAACCTACAAACTCAAAGGTTAATTTTAGTTTATAAAAAGAAGTTGATGCTATGAAGAAACTCGTAATTTCTACCGTTGGTACAAGCTTGCTCACCAATCAAATCGATCGAGAATTTGAAGATAACTGGGCTGTTCGTTTGCGAGATACAGCGAATTTATCTCAGGAAGAAATCGCCAAGCATCATAAAGATGTATCAGATATTATTACAACTTTGCAGGATAGAGCAGCAGAGAAGCTTAAGAGTGAAGTTGAAGATATTCGAGAAGCAAGTGCTGAATTGAATGGCATCTATGCTTTATACAAAAAACAATTAAATCAAGGTAGTAAAGATATGCACTGGTTAATTGCTACTGACACAGCACAAGACCAAGTTACAGCAAAAATGCTAGAAGAGTTTCTGCGTAAACAGGGTTTAACTGCTGATGTATATACACCCCAGGGTTTTTCAGCAAGAAGTACAGAATCTTTCACCAATGGTATTGATGAGTTTCTGAACTGGATTGATGAGACTGTTCCTGGTTATAAAGATAGCGGTTATCAAATTTGTTTTAACTTAGTTGGTGGTTTCAAAGCGATTCAAGGATTCGCTAACACGATTGGGATGTTCTATGCGGATGAAATTATTTACATTTTTGAAGGTAGTCAAGACTTTATTAGAATTCCTCGCTTGCCCATCCAAGTGGATAAATCAGTAATTAAGCCAGTTCAATTTGCTCTAATGGCTTCAGGAGTAGGCGTTTGGGTTAAGTTATCAGAACTTCAGAGTGTGCCTGAAACTTTGATATTTGTGGTAGGCGAGGAAGCAACACTGAGCAACTGGGGTAGACTGACTTGGAATAACTGTAAACGAGAAGTTCTCGCCCGAGATTTATTAGAGTTTCCTTGCCTTGTTTACGAAGATTGGTTTGAAAATGACTATAAAAAAACCAATGTAGACTCTCAAAGAAAATTTGAGTTACACGAGGTACTTTCTGAAGTATCTGGTTCAATGCTAAAATTTAAGGGAGATACCACTCGATTTGATTCTCGACTTCACTTTTCGCGGTATGAAGGAGGGCAAAGATGTGAAGGAGGAGTCAGAAAGAATGAAATCGATCACTTTTACATTAAAAATACTGGCTGGCGAGTCAGTTGTATTGCCAAAGATGGCAAGCTGTACCTGCGCCATTATGGAAAGCATGATGATGTCAACGACAACCCCTGATCGCTTTATGTTTGACACTTTCAAAAATCGACTGGAAATCACAGGAACCCTGACAACAATCACAGCACTTCGCATTAGTGCGGGTCGCTCAACCGAACCGATTGGCTCCGATTTACCAGTAATCAAAGACGCTTTGGGCAAACCTTTGATTCCCGGTTCAAGCTTTAAAGGTGCACTACGATCGCGCTTAGAGAGCTTCCTCCGAGGTATCGACCCAAATCTAGCCGAAGATCCGGCTAACTACACAAGTTCAACTAGAAACAATCAAGTCAAATATTTGAAAAATGAACACAAGAATAATGACTTTGAGCTAACACAAGAGCTCATCAAAATAACAGACGATATTGGCAGTTTATTTGGCACTCCTTGGATGGCCAGCAAATTTCAAGTTCGCGACTTAACTGTACAACCCGATGCGTGGTTCGGGCAATATCAAGAACGAGATGGCGTAGCCATTGACAGAGACACAGAAACCGCCGCCGATGGCAAACTTTACGACTACCAAGTTGTCCCCGCCGCAACTCCCTTTGATTTTAAAGCAGTAGTTGAAAATGCTCATGATTGGGAATTGGGTTTATTAATGATTGGTTTGCATCAATTTGAGACCGAACAAATACCTCTCGGAGGAGGGCGATCGCGCGGCTTAGGAGTGGTTAAACTAGAAATTGATAAGATGCGCTGGATTGATGTCGAAGACCATCCCGAATTTTTGTTAGAATACTTAAAAAAGTTAGTGATGGGAGATGAAACGGCTTATGAAGATGCAGCCGATTATAAAGATGACTGGGTACAAAAGCTGATCGATAAACTCCTGAAAAATAAAACTTCTCAATCATCTCCAACTCAAATAGTTCAAGGCTAAAACTAAACATCCCACACAGGAGGTCAATATGAGTTTCAGCAATTATAAAGATATCGGTGAAGTTCTCCAAGAGTTTCAGATTACTTACACTGAAGCTAATTTTATGGGAGAAACTGCATTTAGTATCCCTGACTATTTTCGGGAAGACTTAGCATTTATGATGCGGGAAGCAGTTGTGGACAATTCAGAGTTTGCTGTGTGCGAAAATTTGATCTATCCAGTTCTCAAAGAAGTTTGGAAATCTTATTATACTAAGTTTGTTTTATGGAGCCATAAGTCTCTTACTTACGACCAGAATCTGTGTGGTTTTCCTGAATATATTTTGACTAAACGCTCCCCTTTAGGAAAATTTGTGTTTGGCAAGCCTTATTTTCTATTAGTTGAGGCCAAGCAAGACAAGTTCGATGAAGGTTGGGCGCAGTGCCTAGCTGAAATGGTTGCAGCACAGCAACTTAACAATGAACTTCAGGTAATAATTTTTGGTATTGTTTCCAACGGCAAAGATTGGGAGTTTGGCAAATTGGAAGAAACAGTTTTTACCAAAAATGTTAACCGCTATTTAATAGAACAGCTAGATCCACTCTTTGCTGCCGTTAACTATGTTTTCCAACAGTGTGAAGTTCAGCTAAATCAGTTAGTAACGGCTTAATCTTAAACTATCCCTAGACCTACTAAACTATGCACAAACGACTTGTCAACCACTGTACAATTGACTTAACTCTCATTCCCGACGGCCCAATTCTCATCAAATCCGGCAAAGAAGGAGCCGACCCAACTAAACCAGATATGGAATTTGTCGAGACTTACCATGCAGGAGGAAAGTCAATTTATCTACCGGGAAGCAGTTTAAAAGGTGCTATTCGCGCTCATGCTGAGAGAATTGTCAGGACAGTAGGTACAGACAAACGTCCTACTAATGGAGATACTTTATGGGCGAGCAATCCTCTTAATCGGGATGAATTAAAGTATCTTGAGAGTATCCCTGATTCCCAAGATATTTATCGGTTATCTTCTTTTACAGACCAAATGTTTGGAAATACTTCAATTGCTAGCAGACTTAGAATCCAAGATGCTCACCCAATTGATAAGAAACAGCTCAAAATTCAAGAACGCAATGGAGTCGCGATCGATCGCGTTTTCGGTTCCGTAGCCGTTGGCCCCTTTAACTACCAAGTCTGCACCGCCGGAGAATTTCGCACTAAAATACATCTCAAAAACTTTTCATTAGCACAATTAGGCTTGATTGGCTTAGTTTTGCGAGACTTAAATGAGGGCTGGTTTGGAATCGGTTTTGCTAAATCTCGCGGTTTGGGGACGGTGACAGTCAAATATAACGAAGCCGTAGTTCAATATCCTGGTTGTAAATTAGATGAAGATAATCGCCAAATTCAACAAATAGTCAAACCCGGTCGATGGGGACAGGCTTTCTTGCTGGGTGCAGGAGAATTTTTAGACACTGAAGAAGCCGCAAATTATGGCTTTTCTAAACCCGATCGCGAACAAACCCCTATTGCTGCTGAAGCGATGGATTTAGGTTTTGGAGTGCAGCTAAAATGGCAAGGCGACGGTGAGACTGGTGTACCGAATTTATTTAAATGTGCAGTTTGTGCTTGGAGTAAGCTTTTAACAGGTGCCGCAGCATGAAGAAAGGTTTTGTATATGTTCGATCGGGTTTGTCACAAGATGAAGTTAAAGAGTTGTTAGAAAAGTTAGCAACTGAGGAAAGTTATTATTTTGTGCGATCGCCCCACGCAGTCAGCGGCATTTGCATGAAATTGCCCGAAGAGTTTTTCCCCGGTTTTGAAGGGCAAATGTTTAATGCCGATCGCGAATTGCGCTGGAAAAAGCAGGGAAGTGCATATCAAGCCTTACTGCTGAGTCGAGTTGAAGCCGATTTAGAAGGATTTGAGCCGATCGATAAAGATTGCGAGTGGCAAATTTGCGATCGCGCGGCTTACTTTCACCCCCTTGACGAACCAAAATTCCCTAAAAGCTTTATTTATAAGGGAAAAAAGAATGAAAAGATTGTCTCTAACAATATTAGCATAGGTCAGCGATACTTTCAAGAAAAAAGAACTGCTACCGTTCATTTTGTCGCCCTCACAGTCAGGAGTTAACATGACTACAAATCTCCCACCCAAGCCCCGACGTTCTACACCGCCGCCTAGTAGTCCGGTTTCTAATAATCCCGCTGAAACAGGAGAACCTAAACCTTATGAATTAATTAGTTTCCCCAAGGAACGACCGCCAAAAAATCCTCCGGCCGGACATCACCAATATTTGGGCGATCGCCTGCACGGAACTTTGTTTCTAACTCTGAAAGTTCAGACTACTTTGCACGTCTCTACAGGCGTAGTTGTCATGGGTAGCGACATAGGCAGCCGCGTCCCTTTAATCAAAACAATGGTTCAAAATATTGACCAAAAGTTATCAATTCAAGGTAGTTCTCTCAAAGGCTGCATCCGGTCAGCATACGAAGCCATTACTAACAGCACTTTAGCAGTAATTACATCAAGATACAGAGATAAAATTCCGCAAGAACGCTTGCCATGTAAAAATAAACAAGAACTCTGTCCGGCAAGTCAAGTATTCGGTGCCTTAGATTGGCAAGGGCTAATTGAATTCAGCGATGCTAAATGCGAAAATACGGGCTTTGCTACGGGATTTATGCCATCTTTATATCGTCCCCGTCCCGATCAAAGACGAGCATATTTTGACGCAAGAGGCAACGTAGCAGGCCGCAAGTTTTACTATCACACAATTCGGGCGATCGACAAAGGTCAAAATCAAGGAATTACTGTTCAGCAAGCGGCTAAAGAGTATACTTTCCAAACACAGATACAATTCAAAAACTTAACAGCAGCAGAGTTAGGAACGCTTTTGATTGTGTTGGGGCAAGATCCAAAGTATCCGATCGCCCTCAAGGTAGGCGGCGGGAAGCCGATCGGCATGGGAACAATGACTGTGGAGGTGACAGCGGCAAGGGTGTTGCAGAATAAGGGAGATTTGCGCGATCGCTATTCCTCCTACAATCCTCCCGAATCTGACAGCATGACTGGCACAAAGTTGCAACAATTTATGCAAAAAAATATTCAAGCTGCTCATTCTAGCTTAGTGCAAGCAACTCAATTGCAACAACTAGCTGAAGTGTTGAAATATCCGACCGATCGCGAACCTCCAACAGGAATGTATTAAAGATGTCTAATACTGAATTAGTGACCGAATCTTTGACCGAAAACCAGTGGGAAATTGCCCACGCGATCGCTCAAACTTTAGTTAAAGAACAAACTGATGTAAATGAATTGGGAAAGGCGATCGCCTATCTCCGCAATGCAGTTAATCAAGATCGAGCTGATGCCAATTCCCGGTTTTTCAAGTATCTTAAAACCCTTGTCGGTAATGGCAGACAAATCGGACACAGTGGCAAAACCACAGATTATTACCGCAGCATCGACAAAGCTTGTAGCGATTGTCTCAAAGGCTTTCAAGGGGATGCTAGCACTTTGTTGCAAATTTTAGGTTGGGCATCTCGTTTGATGCGTTACTACAAAGAAGCGGGGCCGATTGGAGAAGTTGTGACCCCAGTTGTAGAGTCAGCGAGACAAGTTGAAATTGCTAAGGCGATCGGCAGTCATGAGTTTGCAATCGGTCAAATTGTCGAAGCCAAAGTTACTGCTGTAAAAGGAAACAAGGTGACATATGAAATTCTGGGAACTATCAGGCTAACTGAGAAAGAACCGAAAAAAGCCCAATCTATTTCTGAAGGACAAGTGGTGAAAGTGGAGGTTTTAGATATTAAGGAAGATGGGAGCCCCAAGAAGGTTAAATGTGCTGGCTAAAAACCAGGCTGTTGATACTACCAAACCTCCTTGCATTAACTCTGCCCCGTCGCTATAATATTGACTGTAAGCATAAAAAGAGGCCACAATATGTTAGCAAAAGAAAAATCTCACTCTAACAAATTTGACTATTACTCAGCATTGAACCGTTCCGAGTCCGCTCAAAGCAAAGTCAAGCAGGGGTATTGTGTAGCTTACTATACAGTTTTCTGGGTAAAGGCTGTTCCAGGCTACTCTGTCTCGTCACAGATGTCCGAATACCGACTTGTAGCCTAACAAAAAACGGCGCAGCTTAAGTAATTAGCTGCTCAAAGCAGCCCATTGTGTAAGCTAGCGTTTCCCTAGAAACTAGGAACTCGCCATATGAATACATCCAGTTCCTAGTTTTAAAGAAAACCCCAGAATTTGTGATAGTTTTTGTAAGACCATACCTGAGGATGACACAAATGAATGATGCAGAAAAAAATAAAGTTTATCTGGTGACTGGTGTAGTAATAGCTATTGACGAGAGCGATGGGATATTAATAGCAGGAATGTTATCAGATAGTCCTTTTAATGCTGAAGATTCGGAGTCAACAAAGACAAAAAATTTGGTAGGCAGTTTTGCATTCACCCGGCAAAAGGCCGAATTTCTAAGAGATCGTCTCAATGAATTTTTGCAGGAATAGACAATGAGAGTAATCACAAACTTAAGAGCAGAACTTCAAAGCTCAATATCGAATCCAGAAACTTTTAAATTCTCTCAATTCTCTTCTTCTCCTCTGAAACCAAAGCAGTCATTCAAGTCGCCTACTGCTCCTGTTGAAGTACAGGAATTAGTCCAGGAGTTAGCGAAGATGGACGGTGTAGCAAAAGTTAGAGCCGTAGCTCCTAGAGCCTTAGATATTCACTGGATTGAATTTGAATTAGAACTGCACCCTGAAACAGAGTTAGATTATGAAACTTGGGACAAAATCCAAGATTTAATAATTGATTGTGAGTGGGGTTTGCGGGATCAAACTAATGAAGAGTGGTACTTTCCCAGAAAAGTGGTCGAGAAGTTTGCCAAAATTAAAGACGGGGCTAAAGTAGTTTCTGAATCGAGAATAAGTTTTTCAAGTTCTACAAGCTACAATCAAGTGAAATCGCCCAAGAATTTATTTGTGGTGGCTGGAAGTTAAAAATATTAAATTACTGAACAAACTAGAAAGTAGCTGTTGATTTTTATGCCGAGCGAACATTCCCATAGCGAACAAGCTAAGTATAACGAACAGGCGGCACTTAGTATCAGAGATACTTCTCCTGATTGGGCAGTAACAATGTGTTTTTATGCAGCCCTGCACTGGGTAGAATGGTATGCAAAGGTTCAGGGAGACGATCTCGAACGACAATACCAAAACTACCCATCGCCTCACGATCGCCTGCTTGCTTACGTTTTTAAAATTGCTAAAAATCGACAGTACAGAGATTTGAATAAAGCTTATCAAGAACTAAAAAATGCTAGTCAAATAGCCCGATATTTAACAGATATAAGAACTGATTCTAGGATTCATTATAGTAGATATAAAACGAGAGAGGTTGACCAATCTTTTGACAATCTGCGAATAGTTAAAGAGCGACTAAATAGTTGACCGAAATATCTAAAATTTAGCCTCAAACTTTCACGGACTTGACTTTTGAAAAAAAATGGGATACCCTGATAGGGTTAAAAATAAAGAGTTTCTTAAGTGCAAAATCCAAAAATTGCAAACTTCCCCTGACGGGGACGGAAACTAGCTTCCGTAACAATGCTGCGTAATAGTCAAATTTGTTTTGACAGTTGCTCAGACTTCCCCGCAAGGGGACTTTAATCGATCGACCTAATTGCTTCCCACACTTTTTAAAACGCGCGATCGCCCCTCTCAATCCGCCATTCCGTCAAGGGCGAGATCCATTTTTTGTGTTTTATCTTGATAAAAATTCCAAATATTACGCAACCGACACAATGGAAGTGTCTGGGTAAATAAATAATTGGCGATCGCACCCCCCACTCCCATCCGCTCCCCGTCATCCCCCGATTTGTGGCATTCTATATCTGAAAACCTCACAAAACACCGCATGAAGGAGGGCAGCAAGTACCAGTCGCTCTTAGATTATCTGCGCGAAAATGGCCATCTCGACGAAGTAACCCTCAACTTCGCCGAAATAGAGGCATTGCTAAACGACGCACTCCCCCCTTCCGCACGCACTCAACAAGCTTGGTGGAGCAACCGCAAAAAGGGCGCTCTGCAATCTACCGCTTGGATGCAGGCAGGATATCGGGTTGAAACTGTCGATTTCGACGCAGAACGGGTAACATTTCGCAAGTTAATCCAGAAAATTCAGGTTCGGCAGGCGGGCGATGGGGTGCAGTGGAATGGCGAACTGATCAAGGCATTACGTCTCCATCTGGGGTTGACACAAACAGAATTTGCAGAACGGTTGGGGGTTGACCAGAGGACTGTGAGTAAGTGGGAGAACGGACACTTACCTGCTCGTTCCACCCTCAAACATCTGAATTTAGTCGCTGAGATAGCGGGTTTCAGCTCCAGGGAAGAATCTGAAAACATAGATTAATTAATTGACATTTTACTATTATAGTAGTATGTTGTTATAGTAAGGCTTAGTTAGGCGATCGTCAAGTGCGATCGCGCCAAAAAACAAAGCCCCCAAAAACAAAAGCCAGCGCCGCAAATTGGGCACTGGCCGATTCAAAATTAAAAAATCACCTCTATGATACACCATTCTTTCACGCCTCGCCCGATTACGGAGCGAGAAAAACGAATCATTCAGCTTTACGCGGACTGTCAACTGGCGATGACTCCGCAGCAATTCTACGCAAAATGGGATGTCCCGCAAGAAGCTCTAGCTCTCATTTGCTGTCGATCGCTTTCTACTGTGCGTCGCTGGTTTACCAGGGGAGGCAAGCACCGCCATCCCCAACTGCACGACTTGCGTAACCTCGCCTTGATGAATTTTCTGTTAGAGCATTTTGAAGCGATTCCCCCAGAACTTCGGCAACAACTTTGCTTAGGCAATTCGTAATCTTGCATTTTTTTCTAGCCACCTCACAAAGTAGGTGGCTAAAATTTAGCCCCCTATAATTAAGCTGAGACAATCCCTGACAAAAAACAGATTTTTTTGTTTGGGAATTCGCTATGCCTTTGAGTGTTTATAAAATCATTGATGCCCTTATCTTAAATCGCGAACCAATCCATCAAAACATAACAGAATAAATAACCCCACCCCAAATCCTGTCTAGACTTCGATCGATTAAAGGCTAAACTAATATAGAGTTTTACCATAAAAGTTTCTCCCCGTTCATGAACATCGCTTATTTAGTCAACCTATATCCCAAAGTCAGCCACAGCTTTATCCGCAGAGAAGTTATAGCCGTTGAAAATTGCGGCCTGAAAGTCGCACGCTTTTCGATCCGATCGTCCAAGTCAGAACTCGTTGATGAGGCCGACAAACTAGAGCAAGAATTGACTCAAGTAATCTTAGGAGTTGGTGTACAGGGGTTAGCGTGGGGTTTGCTCCGCCTTGCCGCAACTAGACCCATTCGATTCATCGAAGCTTTGCGCCTAACATTTCAAGTTGGCTGGCACTCGGAACGGGGGATTTTGCTGCATCTAGCTTATTTAGCAGAAGCTTGCATTCTTTTAAATTGGTTTGCAGAATCGGGTACAGCACACGTTCACGCTCACTTCGGGACAAATTCGACAACAGTTGCAATGCTGTGCCGCGTGCTTGGCGGCCCGACTTACAGTTTCACCGTTCACGGCCCTGAAGAATTTGATAAAGCCACACTTCTTTCCTTAGACGAAAAAATTAAGCGATCGACCTTTGTAGCAGCAGTTAGTTCCTTCGGTAAAAGTCAGCTTTTTCGGTGGTGCGATCGCACTTTTTGGTCAAAAATTCACGTCATACACTGCGGCGTAGATGCTGCATTTTTAGCTGCACCCTACGTCCCCATACCCGCAGCACCCCGCTTAGCTTGCATAGGGAGGCTCAGCGAACAAAAAGGTCATTTATTATTGCTAGAAGCTGCTAACTTGCTAGCAGTTCAAGGCTTAGAGTTTAAGTTGGTACTCGTAGGAGACGGGCCGCTGCGATCGGATATTGAACAGCAGATTCAGCAACTCGGCCTGCAAAATCATATAGAAATTACCGGCTGGGCCAGTGGCGATCGAGTTCAGCAAGAGATTTTAGCTTCACGGGCAATGGTATTGCCTAGTTTTGCTGAAGGTTTGCCCGTCGTAATTATGGAAGCCCTCGCTCTCAATCGGCCCGTAATTAGCACTTATGTTGCTGGCATCCCGGAGCTCGTAGAACCCGGTGTTTGCGGTTGGTTAGTTCCTCCCGGTTCCGCCGAAGCATTAGCCGTAGCAATGCGCGCGGCACTGGAAGCACCTCTAGAAAAGCTAGAACAAATGGGGAAAACAGGAGCCGAGAGAGTTGCTCAACAACACAATGTTGATTTAGAGGCAAAAAAATTAGTGGCGCTGTTTGAGAGTGCTTGAGAAGGGTGCAAAACCTATTGATTAACTGACATCAAATCTGTTATACCAATTTTTTATGAGGCCCCGTAGAATCTGATCCCCCCTAACCCCCCTTAAGAAGGGGGGGACAAGATTCTTCTCTTTCGTCCCCCAACAATCAGGGGGATTTAGGGGGATCGAGATATGTGCAACTTCACCTTAAATTGGTATTAGCATCGGAATTATTCATATATCTCTTCTCGACCTCTGCGTGAATCAACGTCAATCCATTGTCATCTGCTGTTCAAAAATTTTCTTTTTTTAACCGCAGATAGAGGCAGATAAACACAGATTAACGCAGATGAATTATATCGATTCCGGTTGCAGCGTCCGTGATTGTTGACTGTTGACTGGATTTTACAATTCCGATGCTAACAGGATTTGATATGACATCTTGCACCATGATTAATAAGTCTTTCAATGGCTGGATCTCCTGTCCACTCCACATGAAAATTAATTGTTTGTGGAACAGGCATCTTGCCTGTTCCTTTAATTAAGCTGTAATTGTTTGTGGAACAGGCATCTTGCCTGTTCCTATAATTAAAGCAACCTACTTACAAACTTTTTAAGGAATAGGAACAGACCGCAACAACTTGTCAACAATCGCCTTAGCCCTCTTTCCCCCTGCCGGAATTAATCGGTGAGAAAGTACGTGCGGTGCCAAATATTTCACATCATCAGGAGTCCCATAATCCCGGCCCTCCATAAACGCCAAAGCCTGCAAGGCCCGGTGCAAAGCCACCGCACCCCGGGGACTCACCCCCAGAGTAATCTCCTCATCCTCCCGCGTCGATCGCACCAAATCTACAATATACTGTTTCAAAGAGCCTTCCACCTTCACACCAGCGCACAAACGGCGCAATTCCTGCACTTCTTCCAAAGAAATACAAGGCTGCAAATCTTCAACAGCAAAACTATCAGAAAGCCGTTCCAACATTTGCAACTCTTCCAACGCAGCGGGATAGCCCAAAGTCAAAGACAAAGTAAACCGATCCATCTGGGCTTCCGGCAGCGGAAAAGTGCCTTGATATTCGATCGGGTTCTGAGTCGCAATCACAAAAAACGGCGTCGGAACATTTCGAGAAACTCCATCTACTGTCACCTGCTTTTCTTCCATCACTTCCAGCAAAGCTGACTGAGTTCGCGGCGTCGCCCGATTGATTTCATCGGCAAGCAAAACATTAGCAAAAACTGGCCCGGGCAAAAACTCAAACTCTCCGCTGCGCGGATTCCAAATATTAGTACCGGTGATGTCCGTCGGTAACAAATCGGGAGTGCACTGAATCCGCTGAAACTTGCCATCGATCGATCGCGCCAAAGACTTCGCCAGCAGCGTTTTTCCCACACCCGGCACGTCTTCCAGCAGCGCGTGACCGCCCGAAAGCACGGCTACCAGCACCAAGCGAATAGCATCCGCTTTGCCAACAATAGTTTTGCCTAGATTTTGTTTTAGCCGCTCAATATTTTGTCTCATATCCCTGATTTCTAATTGTTAATTGCTAATTGCTAATTGTCGAAAAGATATCAAGATTGCCAAAATCTTGAGTCTTTGCCTTGCGGACTTCGTATTTGTACAACTAGAATTTAGTCTGACTCATCTTGCACCATTTTTAAAACCGATCGCCCGTTCTAGATCGCATAATTATTAGACTTTAGCAGCTATAGCGGTTCTCAAGCGTGGTGAGGTATGGGGACGAGTCCTATGCCCTATGCCCTATGCCCTATGCCCTATGCCCTATGCCCTATGCCCTATGCCCTAGGCTATAATACGCTTCTAGCAATATCACAATCTGCCTGAATTTGAGTTTTGAGAGCTTCCAGAGAAGCGAATTTTTGTTCGGGTCGCAAAAACTCTACCAAACTCGCGCTCAAGGTTTGACCGTACAAATCCCCAGACCAATCTAACAGGTGAACTTCCACAGTGGGTTGCAGGCCGTCTACCGTGGGGCGGCAGCCAACATTCATCACCCCATTGACAAAAAATAAATTTGATGCTATGCCGGGGATTATAGATTTGGGATTTTCCCGCTGATAGGAAGAACTTTCCTCTTTCATCTTTTCCCCTCCATGCTTCACCGAGACTCGCACCGCGTACACGCCAAAACGTGGCAAAAATTTTTCCGGCGGCAGTTCGATATTAGCAGTAGGAAATCCGATCGTCCTACCCAGCCGCTGTCCCCCAACCACAGTTCCGACTAAACTGTAAGGTCGCCCCAACAACTGATTCGCTCTTGTGAGGTCGCCGGATGCCAGACCTTCGCGGATTGCAGAACTGCTGATCCGATCGCCCTCACCGCAATTATGCAGCGGTACAAGAGCAACATCAATACCGTAACCAGAGGCGATCGACTGCAAATCCACAGCCGTTCCAGCGCGTCCCCGTCCAAACCGAAAATCAACCCCCACACTAATTCGACTCGCTTTTAGTTGTCGCACCAAAATTTCCTCGACAAACTCAGAAGCAGTCAAAGCCGCAAGTTCTCGATCGAACGGCAGCAGCACAAGTTGCTCGACGCCCATTGCTGCGAGCAATTCTACCTTTTCTGCCAGAGGTGTCAGCAGTTTTTTCGGTTGACCCGTAAAAAATTCTTGCGGGTGCGGATCGAATGTCACCACAGTGCCGTAAAGCCGATCGACCCCATCAGAATCGATCCCAGAGAGGCTGTTGCCCTCTGCCCTAGGGCCTATCAAACCATCGAAATTATGGCGGCTGTCGGCTCTATCGGGCGGTGCTGCTGAGTCATTTTCGCAGGTCGCCGGATGTTCGCTTTCCAAATTTTCATCTCTGCCAGCGTTGGAGAGCAAGTTTTGCCCCGACGCAATAACCGTCGCAGAATTTTGCCCAGGCGATCGATTTAAAATTGGCTGCACGACTTGTCGATGCCCTAGGTGCAAACCATCAAAGTTTCCCAAGGCAACAGAAGTTGGAGTCAGAGCAGCGGTACAAGAAGAAGTTACCCACACGCTTAAAATTTTGACATACTTAGCCAGATTGCGATCGCCAGTCGATTTTAGATTTTAGATTTTAGATTTTACTCCACAGATAAATCTGGAAGGTTGAACTTTGGTCTAAACTTTTTGGTTTTCCACGACAGGAGTACGTGGCACGGTATCCGTCTTTGACTGAGGTCAATCGATTTTAGATTTTAGATTTTAGATTTTCGATTGAAGCATTGACCCCACGGATAAATTCGGGGGGCAAGTTTCATGGGATACAGGTTTTTTATTTCACCGGTCCTGAGTCTGCTTTCGGAATGAATCCGGGGGCTTGTATCCTGGATGCTTTCGGTCAGCCCTCGCTTAAATGTCAGATTTCACAGATCTAGATTTCAGAACCATCTGACAATCTCAAATCCATCAGACAGACACTTGAGGCGCTTGCACCAACGCTTCAGACAAATCGTTATCAGGAGGCAGCAATTGTAACGACAAACCTTCCCGCGCCATCAAACTATTCGGGAACCTTTGAGCCACTTCTTCTCCCACCCTGTCTAAAAACTCGTCATTGTGCAGCGGGTCGTGGTGAAAAATCACCAACTTTTTGACATTAGCAGCCTTTGCCACCTTCACCGCTTCCTGCCAAGTCGAATGTCCCCAGCCGACCTTGCTGCTCTTCGGGGCATAATACTCCTCATCGGTATAAGTAGCGTCGTAGATCAGCACATCAGCATCCTGAGCTAAATACAGCACATTGTCGTCTAAACGATCGGGAAAATGTTCGGTATCAGTCACGTAAGCAGCCGAATACCCCCGCCAGTTTACGCGGTAGCCTATAGCTTCGCCCGGATGGTTGAGCAAAGCAGTTTCCACCTTAATCTCTCCGATTTCCAGCGGTTTGCCCACTTCTATATCGTTAAATTTCAGGTCTGCCCCCATAATTTGCAGGGGTACCGGAAAATTGGGGTGCAGCATCTGGTCGTGGAGGCGCTGCTGGATAGTAGCCTTATTAGGAGCAATAGCCCCATAGATGTGAAAGCAGTTCCCAGGAATAAAAGCTGGGACAAAAAATGGGAATCCTTGAATGTGATCCCAGTGAGAGTGAGTAAAAAACATATGAGCTTTTACGGGCATCTGGGACAGGAGAGTTTGTCCCAAAACCCGCAATCCAGTACCGCCATCGAAAATTAGGCGACTGTCACCCACTCGCATTTCTACACAGGGCGTGTTGCCCCCGTAACGTACTGTTTCTGCTCCGGGAGACGCTATGCTACCTCTAACGCCCCAGAAGTGAACCGTGAATTGGTTGTGCATACTAGACATGGGTTTTCTTGCAAGATTGTTCCGGCGAGTTATCGATAAGGTGTTTACATATTACTAAGGGCTTTACCATCAAACCCAAGCTCTTTGACGGTCGAGTTCCCCACTTGTTGGAAGTGCCAAGAGTCTCGCTCATCGCGAGAATGCAAAACTGTTGGGCTTGACAACTGAGCAATAAATTACAAGGTAGACTAATCAAGTCTCGATCGTAACTATTCTTTTCGTCTCTTCACTAGCCTAACCTCCGCAGACACACTTTGGGGCAGCAGTTCTGTCTGAGTTTGGTCAAAAGCCGCTGTTTGTTCCAGCCTCCGCATTTGCCGAACCTGATCGCGCGGTTGCTTGTTTGCCCTGCTGCTTTACGGGTTGGAACGCGGATGATGGCTTTCCTGCTATCTAGTCCGGTTTAGCGACCATAATATGCAGGTGTCGGGGCTGTGTTGCGCCGATATCTGGCTGATGTTGCCGATCGGGCCTAAAGGCGCCTCTACAAGAATGACGGTTAATTTACCCGACTTGAGATGGTCCCGCCATTTAACCCCTGCCCATGAGCATCAGGGACTCCTTTTTAGCAGAACCCGGTTTAACTAACTCAACTCCCATTAATTCCAAAATCTTAGCAGTTTAGGAATGCTTCTGCTATTAATTATCAAGCAATACTGTCTGGATTGTCTGCCCGCCCAGAGGCGGCGGTTCGTCCCGCTAGCGGTCAAGCTGAACCCAGCCTCATCTGACACCGGGTAGCAGCGACATCCCCAGCCTGCGGGCAAAAGGCTAAATTTTCGTCCTGCATTTCTTGGCGGACGAATTGAATCACTCAAAATTCCCCTATTTTCGGAAATTAAAAAATTTCGAGTTTTTGCCATCATGCCAACTCCGATCGGCATTCTGTCTCAAGAGTGATGCAGAAATATTCCCTGTTAACCTGTGGTGCTTTTCTCAACTATCTTCAATAGCTCTATTTTTGGTAAGGATTTCTCGGAATTCGGCGCAGTTGCGGTACTGGCCACGGGTTTGAATTTCGGGTATCATAGAGTCTTAGACTCTTGTTTGCCGAGAATCTAAATCACTGCTAAAAACGCCTGGATAACTTTAAGTTTTTTTTCAAAAAAGTCAGTATGAATCAAGTTAAAAAAACTACAAGCAAGCTGAATAGATCGCCTGTGAAAGTGTCCGATCGCACTTTGGAACTCGGTAATCTCCCCTTGAGCGACCTGTCTGTAGAAATGACGGATGGCCAAGCTTTGAGGAAATTTAGTTCGGACGATCGCCCGCCGGGAACCCCAACAGCCACAGGTCGGACTGCCGAAACAATGCGCTGGGGGGCAGATGGCAAGAGCGATCGGGCCCGATCGCCTGTGGTTTCTACTGCGTTTCTCAAGTGGCTGCTAGAGAGTTTGACTCGATCGAAAGGTTGGCTGGCAGTTGTCACCCTGGCAGCAGTTTGGGGGTGGTGGAACAGTCAGTTACTGTTTTCCACAGGCCTGGGGATAGCAGCGATGATGCTGGTTTACCGAGGGCAGTCGTGGGACTGGCAATTGCTGCGAGCAAAAGGCGAACAATTTTGGGAGGGCCCGAACCGCCGCTTCGTTTTAGCCGTCGGCACCGGCGGCATTGCTACCTTGGGCGCTTACATGAGTTTGGCGATTTGGGCTGACTCAAGCAGCCACTGGATGGCTTTGAGCCTAATTTTGCAGAATTTGGGCACGATCGCGATTCCCTGGCTGTTGCTGCGGCAAGGGTTGAGTCTGGGGGCCGCAAAAGATGAAGTGGTGCTCGATCGCATCTTGGCGGATTTGACTGATGCTGACCCCGTGAAGCGTTTGATTGCAGTGCGGCAAATGACCGATTTGGTGAATCAGGGTGGGTTTGGCCCTGTGAGCTCTGTCAAAAGTTCGTTAGCGAAGCCCTCGCAGAGGATCGCCCGTTCCCGCGCTGCCGAGTGCTTTCGCCTGATGCTGAGTCGGGAACCAGAAGCTTTAGTCCGCAATGCCCTTCTCGAAGGTTTGCAGACTTGGGACGCTACTTATGGCATGGCTTTAAAATCCAAAAGTCAAGTCATCGACTATTAGCTGACCATCAAAAGCGTAAAAAGTAATTTTATGAATATTCGGAGCTTTTACGCGTAGGGGAGCCCTAGGGTCGATCGGAGAATTAGACCCGATCAGATTGGGCGCCGGCATTTCATCCTGAACAATTGGGTTGCCGTCAATATCACAAGCAGATAAAACAGTTCGTCGCGAACTGGTGACAAGTCCTGACACCCAGCGAACTGGATACTTAAAAGTTACTTCTATCAGTCCGCTTTTGGGGGCTCCCATTAACACTGTTGCCCCAGAACCTGTGAAAAATGCTGGGTTTGAAGGTTGGATGGCGACGGCATTGCTAAAAGTAACCCCCCAATGTGCAAACTGGTGTTCTACTACTTCAAAGCATTTCAAGTCTTCTAAAGCTACCCGGACGATCGCAGGTACCGTGGCGCGCGATCGCACCTCTGACCCGGCGGCTGAGCGTTCTGGAGTGGCGACAAAAGACTTTTTGCTGTTTAAATCCATGCTTCGATAGGCTGTATCAAATTCTGCAAACCCGTCTGATTGAAGACTTTTCGCATCAACCATAAAACCCTCGCGATCCCTTTTTCTGAGCAGTTGCATTTTAGTAGACCTCCCTGAGATTAGTTGTTTCTTCTGTTTTGGAATTGATAACGGCGAGGCCCGTGATTGCCAAACCTGCAATTAGGAATCGAAACCCCATCACCCGCCCTCCAACAAAGACTTTCGACCTCAAAAGCCACTGCTCCGCAAAATATCGTGATTAATGATTTGTGATTGGCGAGCGTCGGCAAACCTGCCGCCTGCCTGAAAGCGAGTTCTAATAGTCCTCCTTTCCGAGCGCTTGCTTTCGGGGTTGGCGAACCGACTCTATTTTGTTGAGGGGTCTTACCCATCATTTTGCTATTATCTCCGATCGGCGGTAGTTTGCAAGGGTAAGGATAACTACACAGCCGAATTGCCCAAATCGCAAAACTTACTTGCTGTCTGTAGTTTCACGCTTCACCTGTACTAAAATAGATTTAAATCATTACTCAATCTTTACAAAAACGCCACCAGCTTTGCAAGTTTTTTAAATAAAGACGGGGCGACGGAAAAGAATCTAAAATATAACAGCGATTAAGGTTAGTTTATGCTTGTACCCCTCGGCTTCGGTCAGCGCTCGATAGTTACTTCTCTCGGCAGAATGGTCTACTACACTGCTGAAAAAATGCCTTGGATGGGGTTGCCGACCTCAACTTCGGAAAATAAGCCCAACTTAGTATTTTTTCACGGTTTTGGCGGCGGGTCGAGTGCCTACGAATGGTCGAAAGTTTATCCGGCTTTTGCGACAGAATATCGAATTTTAGCACCGGATTTAATCGGTTGGGGGCGATCGGAACATCCGGCAAGAAATTATCAGGTTGAAGATTATATCACAACGTTGATCGAATTTATCGAAAAAACTTGCGGTAGTCCGACAGAGGTGATTGCTTCTTCGCTAACAGGGGCGATCGCGATTCGAGCTGCGATCGCACGGCCGGATCTCTTCAAATCCCTAATTTTGACCATACCCAGCGGTTTGTCGGACTTCGGACAAGATTACGGCAGCAGTTTCTTCGCTAAGCTAGTCAACACGCCGATTTTAGATCGCTTGCTCTACAGTACCGGAATCGCCACAGACGGCGGCATCCGTAGCTTCCTAGAACAACGCCAATTTGCCGATTCGCGTCGCGTTTACCAAGAAATTGTTGATGCTTACCTCCAATCTGCTTTGGAACCAAATGCAGAATATGCCGCCCTGTCTTTTGTGCGGGGAGATTTGTGCTTTGATTTGTCGCTGTACATCACTCAGCTAACAACGCCGACAGCGATTATTTGGGGAGAAAAATCGCAGTTTACCGGCCCCGATATCGGCCAGCGGTTGGCAAATCTCAATCCCGAAGCAATCAAAGTTTTTCAACCTCTCGAAAACGTAGGTTTGACTCCGCAGTTAGAAATTCCCGCTGTCACGATTGGCTTAATTAAGCAATACTTAAAATTGCTTTCGGAAGGGTGAAGAAGTTCGGCAACGGATTTTGTAACGGATGTAACGGATGTAACGGATGTAACGGATGTAAAGGATGTAAAGGATAGAAGGAAGAAGGAATATGAATTCCCTCTTCCCATTAGCAATGACTACTGACTACTGACTACTGACTACTGACTACTGACTACTGACTACTGACTACTCTTTTACTCGCACGTCGATAACGCTGGCGTTGAAAATGTACTTGTTGCCTTCAAGCTCTAGCGTAGTGCCAATTTTGACTTTCGTATTACCTAAAACCGGGCCATTTTCAGTAAGTTGACCTTTTCCCTCTAAGGTAAACATCATATTTTTGCTGAAGGATTCTTCTTCTCTGGGATCGGGGAGAGCTTTCAGAGTGCCGTTGGGCTGAGGAACTGCTAGGGTTCTGGTGAGAGTTTTGACAGATTTAATGGTAATCTGACCGGAGGGTTGATTGCGGATCACTACATTGATTTTATCGCCAGCTTTGAACAAATCTTGAACGTTTGTTCCTTTGAGACCGATCGCAATTGCATCAATTTCTACAGGTTTGACACTGGTGCCGACTTGGGCGACGGAACCGCCAGAAGTGCCGGGAAAGAAGAAGATTCCGACTGCAACTAGCAGTACGATTAGAGCTGCAGCTACGTCTAGGATGCTGAGTTTGCCGAACAGTCGGCCTTGAGAATCCAAAATTTTCATAAATCGCCTATTATACTGATAGCGACAGGAGTATGTTTACAAGCTCAGGACTTACACAGACATCGATGAAAAACAGATGCTGCTATTGCTGAGCTACCGCTGGCAATGACATACTTTATTGATGCGTAAGTCCTGAAGCTAAAAGATATTACCACAACGATCGCCCCAAATCCGCATGACTGGGGCACTTAACCCAGAAGGCAGTTGACGGCGGTTGGTTGGGCTGCGGGCCGATCGCCCAGAAGCTGGTGGGGGGGTGAAAAATTGGCAAAAAGCTAGAATAGCAACTAAGCAGCCTCAAATTGCGTCTGCCTATTGAGTGACTTTTCGAGTTTTTCCTCAAATTTTATCTAACTTCTCCCACGTATCAATCATGTTAAAAAGTTTTTGGTTGACTTGCCGGCGTACTTGTGGCCGGGGGATTTATCTGTTTCTGTCCCTGATGGTGGCTGCGGGTATCTGGGTGGTTTCCCCGGAACCGACTCAAGCATTTTCTTTGCCTGAACTGATTTTTCGAGGCATTCAAGTTATTCAATTGTCGAATATGTCCGATCGCCAAGAGGTGACTATTGGCCGACAAATTAATCAGCAGTTAACCAACAGCGAGTTTAAGATTGACCGCGATCGGGATACTACAGAATATATCAACCGCATCGGTCAACGACTCGCTCAAGAAAGCACTCGCCCCGATATTCCTTATACTTTTCAAGTGATTGACGACGACAATATTAATGCTTTTGCGACAATGGGCGGTTTTGTTTATGTGAATAAAGGTTTGATGACGGCGGCGGACAATGAGGCAGAATTGGCCAGTGTCATCGCCCACGAAATCGCTCACATTAATGCTCGCCACGCGATTAAACAAATGCGTCAAATGGCCATAGCTTCAGGCGTAGCTTCGGCGACTGGGCTCGATCGATCTCAGGCGGTTCAGATTGGGGTAGAATTGGCTTTGCGGCGCCCCCACAGTCGCCAAGCTGAGTATGAAGCCGATCAGTTGGGATTGCAAACTATGGGGCGAGCGGGCTACGCTCAATCTGGGATGGTTGATTTTATGAAAAAGTTGCTCAACAAGCCTTCTCCTCCGAGCATTTTAAGCACTCACCCGGCTACTGCCGATCGTATTGCTGCTATTTCGCAGGCTATAGATCCGGATCTTGCTAGCGGTGAAGGTTTGAATAATGAGGATTACAGGCTAGAAATCCGCAGGCTTTTAGGTTCGTAGAAATGTAAATCAGCCAGGCAATCTCTTCTCTTCTCTTCTCTTTTCTTACTTCGCGATCTTCGCGTCTTCGCGGTTCGTTAAAAAACAAATCCAGTTACTAGGGTAAGTCAGCAGCAAGTTAATTGCGATTTAATAGATATCACATCTTGCACCATTCTCAAGAACGGGCTCTCCGGCCCGTTCCACAAGAGATAAATTTTCTTGTGGAACAGGCCGGAAAGCCTGTTCATAAAATAATTATTGACAATGGTGCAATATCTAAGATAGATCAAACTTAAACTGACGCACCCTACAACTACAAATTGATTTAACACTGCTGTTGAACAATAGAATCGATCGCAGGTTGCGGGGGTGCAATCGGCTGCGGCTTCAATTGCCGAACAACTTCGTCAAACGGCAAAATTCGGACTTGATTGTTAAATACATTTACTTGATAAACTCTGCGGTAGCTGAGGTCAAATCCTGTCAGCCAGCCGCTTTTGGGATGATAAGCACCCGTGTCAATATCCAACCACCCTTCGCCCCTGACTAATTCGCCCGGTCTGACCCCATGAAAGGTAAAGGTGATCGTGTGACCGGTGATAATTAATTTATTGGGAAAATAGGGTTTCGGCATGGTGTGAAATTCCCTGCGAATCCAACAGAGTTGTTCGATCGACTGTTCATCGATCGACAGATGGGGGTCAACGCCGGCGTGAACCAGCCAGATGTCCCCTAAATCCAGGTGCGTGGGGAGCGATCGCAGCCACTCTAAGTGTTTATACGGCATCATCCCTGTATCTCTGTAGCTGGCTACTGTCGCATCGCCGCCACTGTAGAGCCAAGATTGCCACGCTCGCATATCCATCGGCGTTCCCGACAAAGCCTCCAGCATCAGTTGTTCGTGGTTGCCCAACAGAGTTTGGTAGGGGCTTTGCTGCACAAAATCTAATACCTGAGCGCTTTTGGGGCCACGATCGATTAAGTCTCCCAAAAAATAGACGCGATCGTTCGAGCTGGGGGCAAGTGCCTCTAGCAGGGTCATTAAGCCGTCGTAATGCCCGTGTACGTCCCCGATAACAATGCGCCGATGCTCCATTGTGTTTATCCGCTTCCCTGACTCAAAAGCCCCATCTCTAGCTTATAGCATCTGATTTTGCTGTTATTTGCCTCCCCTCTTTTACGGTGGAGGGGTGTCACCCATTATAGTGCTTTTTATAAAGATTCTGTAAAGCTCACCAGTCTCTGTTTGCGTAGCTACTGGTAGAAACACAGGCAAGCTGTTAATTGTGCTTCTGCAACTGCTGTTACTGAGGCAAAGCTTTGAGTTATTTCACTCTTTAGGGTGCATCAGCGATTAGCCGACCGATTAAGTCGAAAATAATCCTAGCTGACCACCCTAAAATACGATCGATCATTAACGATTGTTACTGAGTCAAAGCTTTGAGGAATGTCTGGAGTTCTGCCAAAAAACCTTTCTTTTTTAAGGGTTTGGCAGGTGTGGTGGAGTCAGGATCGGCGCTGGGGAGAGAAGCGGCTAAAATCCGCTCTAAATCGTCTCCGACTGGTTTTTGGGCGGTTTCAGAAATTAGTTCGTATTGGTCGTTTGTTTCCAGCCACACTTGCCACGATTGGGGGTAGCAGCGGAATAAAGCAGCAGTGTCTAGGGGTCTGATGTAGTAGCAGGATTCAATTTTGCTGAGGAATCGATCGCGCAATTGGCGGCCCGCATAGCCTATACCTATGGTGGCAACATCTTCGAGGCGCGGGTTGAGTAGAATTACTGGGCGACCGGCCGCAGCTATGTAAAGTTTTTCGACTTGGGCAACTTCTACGGCTGCTGGATTGATCAAAAGGAAAAGTTGATCTTCCGGCGCTATTTTATCTTCAACAGGAGTGCGACTGCTGCCTAAATCAGTGACTTTAAACGGTGTTTCTCCCCAGTCACGGCGCGCGAGGGCCGCAGCACCGGTGTCGGGAAAAAAGACTTTTACTCCGGGGTAGATTTCCTCAAATTCTGGGAGGAATTGTAAGGTGATAGACTGTGCTTGTAGGGCGATTTCTGGAAATACTAATTCGACTTGCAGTAGAGTTTTGCCGTCCGAGAGGGCAGCGGCGGTGGCAATGCGGGATTGGGCGATCGCCTCGTTGAGATCCTTGGGCAGTTCTGTCATTAATTTAATTGTTTTTACTCGACTTCTCTCAATCTAATTTTACCTGAGATATTGCACCATTCTCAATTACCTATTTATGAACGGGCTCTTCGGCCCGTTCCACAAGAAAATTCACTCTTTGTGGAAAGGGCATCGGGCTTTCCGTTTAGGAACAGGCTTTTCGGCCTGTTCCACAAAAAAAATTGACTCTTTGTGGAACGGGCATCTTGCCCGTTCTTGAGCATAATGCAATATCTAAGTTTTACCGCCTCAAGCAACAAAAGCTAACACCGACACTGGCGAACCTGAACCTCCCAAAAGGCGCAATATTCCGATAACTAAAGTAATTTCAGCCGCAGGTAACAAGTCGAGATTTGCTAGATTTTCCAGCACTATTCGCTGCGTTTCCAATACCAATTTATTAACCACAAAACTTTCATCTCGCCCGGTATCGACTCCGTGAGTGTCGGTTCCAACTCCCGCGATAGAGCGTTCTTCTAGCAAAAATTGAGTTGCTGCTTTGCCAAATCCCGGAAAGTGGCAAATTCCGCGATCGTCTCGGTTGAAAAATGCTTTCTCGTCCTCCCATTTTTCTTGCCAGCCAGTATACAATAAAACTAGATTTCCCGGTTCTATAAGTTTGTGCTGCCGTTCCCAAGTCAATATATCATCAATTGTTAAAGTGTAGTCGGGATTGGCAAGACTTTGCTTTCGGATGTCGATCGCAATTGCGGGCACAACGAGTGACTGCGGGGAATAATTATCAATGCTGGCGCCTCCTGCATAAAAGCTGTTGGGTGCGTTGATGTGAGTGCCGCTGTGTTCGCCCATCGAGAATTTTCGCAGGAAATACCCGTCTGTTTCTATTTGAGATACTGTGGCAATTTCTGTCGCTGGATCTCCGGGCCAAATGGGAATATTTGGGTGAATTGAATGGGTTAAGTCTACAATTTTGCTGTAGGCGATCGTTTTGAGATTATTTAAGTTTAATTGGTTTGTCATATCGTTGGCGATTGTTTTTGAAGTATTTAACCGCAGAGGGCGCAGAGGGCGCAGAGTTAGAGAAGAGAGGGATGGATAATTCGGATACGAATGGATTTGATATCATTAGGTAAAGTAGATTGATTATTTATTAAACCTGGTTGATTTTTTGACCGTCTGCGATCTCAATCTAAAATCTAAAATCTAAAATCTAAAATTGGATTAGCCGATCGAGCGTTGCTTCCATCACATCCTTTGTTTGCCCGGAAACAGTATACACCAAAGCTTCTCGATAAACTCTCCCGGCTGGGTGTACCGCACCGTTAGCAGCGCCACTAGAAACTGCAACCGCAGCGTGCCCGCAACGCACCGCTAAATCAATGGCTTGAGCTCGCAGCGCTAATTGTTCTGCTTTGGAGCTATGTTGAGATTGTGGGAAATTCTGTTTTAGCCGATCGAGCTTTTGCTCTAGTTTTTGACAAGCCGCCGTTATAAAAGGTGAATTCTTAGCAGCCGCCGCTGCAGCAATTACATCTAATCCGGCTCGAATACAGCCAAAAGTAGCCGGAACAAAATTCAGTATATTTTTGGTGTCGTTTTCCGAAATCCAGCCGACAGGTTTAACTGAAATTATTTCCGATTCATGCAGCAACCAATTATCGAGAGTTGCTGTCACAGTATTAGTCGAGTTCATGGCAATTAACTGCATGATTTCGCTACAAGCTATTTTACCATATTCGCCTTCAATATTGGCAAAAGGCACTAAACCGAAAACAGCGCGTTCGTCAGGAAGTACCGCCGCTACAATAAACTTTTGAAACAAGCTAAAACCTGTTACCCAAGGAACTTTTCCTGACAGTAAATAGCCCGCTTTTGTGGGAGTTGCGGTGACGGCCGGATTGCCCGATCGCCTTAAATGCGAAAACCCAATACCCAAGCGTAACTCTTTTTGGGCGATCGCGGGCAAGTATCTGCTTTTTAGCATTTCATTGTCGCTGTTGGCAATCATCGCAGTGGCGCTGTGGTGCTGAGTTTGCAGGAAAGACAAAGCGCCGGAATATCGAGCCGTCAATTCCTGATATTTGTAAAAAATCTCCGGTGCAATTTCGGCACCGCCCCATTTTTGGGGAACTCGCAATGCTAAGAGCGATCGATCTTCCAATCCAGCAATTGCTGTTTTTAGCGCTTCCGAGTCGCTGTCGATAATTTCCGCGTGGGGTGAAACGCACTTTTGCAGGTAAGTTTCTGTGCTGTTTAGAATATCTTGAAAATCCATGTTTTATAATTATTTTATAGCAGAGGTAGGGACGCGGCAGTGCCGTGTCCCTACTTATTTCCTCACATTGTGCACCCTTATCAAGAACAGGCAAGATGCCTGTTCCACAAGAAATAAATTCTATCTATTGTGGAACGGGCCGGAGAGCCGATGCCTGTTCCACAAGAAATAAATTCTATCTATTGTGGAACGAGCCGGAGAGCCCGTTCATAAAAGGCTTGTTGAGAATGTAACAACTAACTTATTTCCACACTTTCCAAGGAGCCTTCCCTTCATCCCAAAGTTCGTTTAAATACTTGTATTCTCGAAAAGTATCCATCGCAAAGAAAAAGCCGTCATGACGGTAAGCCATCAACTGTCCGTCTGCAGCCAAACGCTGCATCGGCTCCTGTTCTAAAATACAATCATCTCCCCCCAAATAGTCAAATACCCGGCGGTTAAATATCATATATCCAACACTGATCCAGCCATCTATTTGAGGTTTCTCAGAAAACTGTACTACGCGGCTATCGCTGTCTACATCCAAAATTCCAAAGCGAGAAATCGGGCGAAATGTAGTGACAGTTGCCAGCTTCCCGTGAGACTTGTGAAAATCCATCAAGGCGTCAATATCGACATCAGCTACTCCATCGCCGTATGTCACCATGAAATTCTCGCGATCGATATATTTTTCGATTCGTTTTACCCGCCCTCCCGTCATGCTTGCCGCGCCAGTTTCAGCCAGTGTCACCTTAAAATCTTGTTCGAGATGTTCCTCGTGATAAGTGATGATATTTTGGCGTCCCAGACAGATAGTAAAGTCATTGTTCATGGCTTCATAATTGAGGAAATATTCTTTAATCATGTTGCCGCGATAGCCCAAGCACACAATAAAGTCTTGGAAACCGTAGTGTGCATATATCTTCATGATGTGCCAAATAATTGGATGCCCCCCCACCTCAACTAAGGGTTTGGGACGAAATTCTGTTTCTTCTCTGAGACGAGTACCGAGACCACCTGCTAGGATAACTACTTGCATTTTTTCAATTTTTTAAAGATGATCAATTAATTTATCATCAATAATCAGTGATTTAGTCAAAGAATTATTAACTTTTTCTCATAGTGAGTGAAGCTTTGTAAACCACAGAAATCACAAACTATTCTCAATAATCGTATGCTGGGTGCCCAGCCCCCTCTATTTGCGTCTATTTATGAATAATCCTAGGGTGCGCGCGGAGAACCATGTATTTAAATATTGCGGGCAATTTCTACTTAACCGTAGGTCGCGCACTGCACACCGTATATTTAAATGCGGCGCGCTATTTCTAACTTATACCAATTTTTTATGAGGTTGCATAGAATCCGATTCCCCCTAGCCAAGAGGGCGGGCACGGGGGCACCGCCCCTACTAAGGGGGGGACAAGATTCTTCTCTTTCGTCCCCCTTATTAAGGGGGAGTAGGGGGTATGCGAGGGGGATCGAGATATGTGCAACTTCACATTAAATTGGTATTACGAATGGTAGATTAGGAAATAGACAAACAAAGCCAACACCTCTACTAAATATAAGGAAGAGATTCAACAGCAATGAAAACTCAACTCGATCGCCTAAAAAAGTTTTTAGGTATCCTGTGTGCGATCGCCTCAATAATTATATTATTCCAATCGGCTATACCGGGTGTTTACGCCACGGTTGTTGCACCGAAAATCTCAACCATATCACAAACCACCATAGCTTTTGTACCCAACATACCGGGCGGCGGATTAGACTTTCACGAATCAGCAGGAGGACACACTTTAGAGAGACACGTTGGTAAAACAGAAGCACAACTAGCACAGCGACTCGCAAGCGAAACGAGAATTCCTGCCGCATCTTCTTTTACTGATCGTTCCGTCGCCGAAGCGGCTATTGCAGAAGCAATGAACAGAAATCAAAGTGCGATCGACTCTTGGGTGAAAAGTCGAGGCAATCGTTATACGATCGACTACAATGCCAACAGAATAATTGGCATTACTGTGCGTCGCCGCGCCTCCAAAGCAACTTCAACATCTCGCCTGAGAATCGTCCTCCAGCGCCGCGCCAAATTACCTCCCGGATACTTTATTCTCACAGCTTATCCCCAATGATCGATCAATTTCCTCATTTAACCCAATTTTTCAGTTCCTACTTTCACCAAGACTGGCCGTTAGAAGCTGACACTCCCAGCGATGTAGTGAACAACTACCGCAGCAGCGAACCGCGCCCAAGTGTTGAAGCTGCATCGCAAGAGATCAGCAAACTGCTAGAAATGCCGATCGCCCCCGCCGATTTAGAAGCATTCATCCTCGATGAATTAGGGTGTTACTACGACCCACAATCCGAAAATCAAACAGTCCGAGAATGGTTGGAATCGGTGCAAAAATCTTTGAATAATCCCAGCTAAAATCTATATATTTGTAAGGACGCGGTAGTGCCCTGTCCCACAATTTGTCTATATATTTGTAAGGACACGGCGCCGTGCCCAATGCGTGTCAAATTAAGCTTTTCGTCCGCTAGTCCTCGCGCCTACCCGCCAGTCCGCCAGGGAATGAATTCCACGGGGCTTATAGCCAAAGTCCTCTAAAAGAGGACTGAATAATTCATTAGTCCTCTTTTAGAGGACTTCAGCTTTGAGGCAGGGGTTTCAACCCCTGTCGGACTATCGGTTTAACGTTAAGTAGACACCAATGGGCTTTTGGAGTGTCTCTACAAGTTGTTCACAATCTAATAGGATAGCTAGCTCACTTGCTAACCGTCAATAAGTAGCCTTCGTGGACGTTGAAATTAGGGATAACATAAGCCAAGCTGCCGCTACCCACGGAAAAACTTTCTTCTTTAACGGTGACAAGCTTTGGCACGGATCCTTCTTGATTGTTGGGAATCTTTTCTAACTTTAGAGTTATTTTCTGACCCCTTTGAATACCTAGCTGCTCCAAATTGCCGAGGGTTAATGTTACCGTTGTTGCTGAGGAAAAATTGGGGTCGAAATAACCTAAAAGTACCTGTGCTTTACCTTCAGGATTTGACTTGCTGGCTAAAGCGACAAGGCGATTGTTATTTGACCAACTCCGCACCCGCGAATTAACTCCGTCAGCATAAGCTTTGTAAGCCCACCAAGCTGCTCTTGGCTCAAAAGTATTAGGCGTGACCATCCCACTCAGCGTATTATTGAAGCAATTGCTAACTTTATTTGGCCCTTTAGTATCCCAACAAGCTCTGCAAGCACCGTCAGCTTTTGCATACTCTAAGTTATACAAATAACCTAAGATTTCCCCCGGCTGGTACTGCGCTAAGTTCCCGACAATTTCGTTGACGTAAATTTTTTGCAATTTCAGTTCCTTGTAAGAGGGACTTTGCTGAAAATTGCGTTTAGCCTCAATTACGTGATCGTCAACAAATAAAATCATCGTGTCGTTAAGTTCGTGCCATGAGAGGAAATTAACTTCAAGTTTGTTAGCCTTGCAGTAATCCAAAAAAGCGGCGAGATATTCTTTGCTGTAGCGGCCGAGGCTCGGCCCGCCAATCATTGCTGACGGCCCCAATTCTTCCCGCAAGATTTTGTAAGCTCTTTTGTAAGTTTCAAAGAATTGTTCTCTGCTTCCGTTCCAAAATGGATCTTTCCAATCTGGCTCATTCCATACATCCCAAATAATTTTTTTGCCTTTATTTTGCTGAGCTAATTGCCGCACGAATGCTTCCCAGGCGGGGTAGTTTTGATAGGGCCAGCCATTGGGATTGCTACCGTAGCCCCACAAGTCGCTAACTACTAACTGAAACTCGGCTCCGCTGGCGATTATGCGATCGTAGATATCGAGTCTCCCCGCCCGCCAAAGTTTGGGCTGCAAGGGTTTGATAGAACTATCCGGGGGTTTTGCGGTATCGATTCCGTGCAGGATGCCGCTCATGGAAATTGTACCGGTGGCTGGCTGTCCAAAATCTACTGTAACGTTCGATCGCAGTTGGGCGATCGCTCTTGGCTGTCCCAAATAGGCTATTAACAGAACAGTGACAATAGCTAAACAAATTGGCAGCAGTTTATTAATACGTGGGAACTTGAATGTAAATTGCATATCTTTTCTTTGGTTGATGTTTTGTGGAAGGGGCCGGAGAGCCCGTTCCTAAGAATGCTGCAAGAGCTCAGTTTTAACGAACCGATGAAAACACTTCAAAACCCTGTATTGATTCTATCACTTGTTGCCACGATGGGGAGTTGATCAGCTCGTTGATATCGAAATTAACTCCTTTTTCCGCAGCAAAAACACTAAAATTTTGCACCCAATGAAAGATAGTTTCTGTGGTCAAATAAGGTGTGCAGGCCCAAGCAGATTGCAAATTGTTCACCATCTCGGACATATCTCCCCGATCGTAAGCCTCCCAAGCTTTCCACACTAAATAATAGTGTTTCAGCAGGCTATCCACTTGCTGTAGCTGCTTTTTGAGTTTCGGACTAATAGAGAAACTGTCGTTCTCATCGTCACTTACCAATGCCTGTTCAATTATTTCTCCATATTCCCGAAGCATCCGTTCTTCTTTGAATAGTTCTTGGGCTCGCGCTTTGCACGCTTGTCCTGCAAGTCTACGCGATTCGGGATTTTCGGCCCATATTTCCAGCGTTTCTACTAACTCTTTTACTGTTCCTTCTGGGTCGATTGTAGGATCGGGGAGCAACTTTCCTGTATCTCCCAATTCTTCAGGAATCCCGCTGACTGCTGTGGCAATTACAGGCAATCCTTTTGCCATTGCTTCCATAATTGCTAGCGGCATTCCTTCTGCTTGGGAAGATAAAATAAAGATGTCGCTGGCGTCGAGCCAATCAGCAATATCCCAGCGCTGTCCTAAGAATTTAACCTGTTCTTCTACTCCCAATTTGCTCACAGTTGCTCTTAATTCAGGTTCCAGATTGTCGTGAGTAGTAGACCCAGGCCCGGCCCAAACAAAGTAAATTTTGGACCAAATTGGACGATTTTTCAATTGGGCGATCGCCTGCAATTGATACTGATATCCTTTAAGTGGAGTCAATCTCGCCGCTGTAAAACAAACGACAGCATTTTCAGGGATTCCTTGTTCTTGACGCAGGCGTTGGCGTGTTGAAAGATTCGGCGGTTCAAAATAACTGTTAGGTCTCCCATAATAAATAAGTTTGCCTCGTTTTAGAGGCACTTTAAAAATTCTTTTGAACAAGTTTAAATTTTCCTGGGACACTGCTACTACTGCTTTGGCTAAACCGTACTGATAGGAGACAGCCTCCAAATAGGGAATTTGATCGCCCCGATCGAAAGTTTCATAATTGCGATCGATATAACCGAGAGTAACTATGTACGGTATATTCTGCTTAATAGCAACTTGTTTGGCCGCAAAATTGGCTATCGGCGAGCCGTCGCTAAATATAATTAAATCCGGTTGAGCCTGCGCGTAAATTTTTTCAGCATCGCCTAAATTGTAAGTACCTCGCAAAAACTCTTTTATTGTGTCAAAATCCAGCCAAATATGTTCTATACCTAACTGTTTTTGTTCGGCAATTAAAGGGTGAGAAGCTTTAGTTTGAACGCTAATAACTTGGTAGCCTTCGGCTACTAATTTACACATCAGCGAGTGGTTGAACTGAGCTAAACCTCCCACTCCGTGGTCTTCCGCGTACAGTAGTAGGCGGGCTTTTTGCGGTTGGGAAATCGAAATATGTGCAGGTTGAAACTGAGGAGTATTGTTAGCAGCAACCACTACGATATCTTGCCATTCTTTTAAATTGGTTAAGGCATAAGTATCAAAGTCGAACCCGTATTCTTGCGAAACACCCCTAAAAGTTTCTAACCATCTAAATACTGTTTCCGTACCTGTAAAAGGAGTGTAATGAAGAGATTTCTCCAAACACTCGACCATCTCTGCCAAATATCCATCACGGTACATCCGCCACGCTAGCCATACTAAAGACCTGTAACGTTCCTCGCGTTTCAAGTCGCGGATGTACTGAGGTAAGTCTAGCCGCGCGAAAAATTGCTCCATCACAATTTCCATATTTTTCATTAGTTTGGAGCCGCTGGACATGAGATTACTGTCGTGCTGGCGATAGCAGGTTAATATCTCTTTTAACCAAACTGACTTGCAGCCTTTTAAAGCTAAACGTAGAACAAAATCTAAATCTTCGGTTGGCGGCAAGCGATGATCGAAACCCCCCAAGCGTTCCCACCACTCTCGCCGCAGCATCATGGCGCTGGGACGCGCTGATTTGTACAAAACAAAAGTTTCTAAATCTAATTTTGGTGATTCTTCCCAAGGCTTTACTCCATAGATGCCTTCGTCGTTTTTGCCAACGATCAGCCAACCTGTTTGCACCAAATCTAATGTGGGGTCAGCGTCAAAGCAAGCTACTTGTTTTTCTAGTTTTTCTGCTAAGAAGAAGTCGTCAGCATCTAAAAAAGCTAAAAATTCCCCTTTGGCTAATTTGCAAGCATTATTTCGAGCAATTGCTGATCCTTGGTTATCTTGATAGATGTATTGAATTAAATCGAGGTAAGGTGCTAAAACTTGGCTGGTATTGTCTGTTGAACCGTCATCTACGACGATAATTTCCCAGTTTTCATAACTCTGACTGAGAACGCTCTCTACGGCTTTGAGAATGTAGCGCTCGCAGTTATAAGTCGGGATAATGACACTGACGCGTACTTTTTTGGGAGTGATGATACTAGCTATTAACTGTTTCCATTCTGGTAATTTTCCCATAGCAATAGCCTCGATTTGGCAGCCGTAGGTCTTAGCAATTCCGGTGATGCGCTTTACCCAATCTGCTATAGTTGCTGTCAGGGAGTACGGGGTATAATCCAAAGATTTTTGCAAATAGTCAGTCATTTCTGCCGGATAGCCACTGTAGTAGAGTTGCCACGCCATCCATGTCAGAGCCTCATAAAAAGCAAGCTTTTCTAATTGGCGGATGTCCTCTGGTAAGTCGGCTCTACTGAAGAAATTTTGCTTTAATTTAATACAAAGGTTTGCCTGTTTTATCGCTCTCTGGATGGACACATTTTGCCCGTGCTGGCGGTAGCATACTGTCACTTGAGGCAACCAAACAGCTTCGCACCCAGATAGTGATAAACGCACAATTAAGTCGGCATCATCTACTGAATCATACTGAGAATCAAAGCCACCGACTCGTTCCAGCCACGCCCGCGAAAACATCATGGCGCTGGGAAGTAGGGGCATATAAACAATCCAGGTTTTTAAGTCGAGCTGAGGAAAGTATTCCCAGGGTTTTATATCGCAAATACTTTCGCCTTGCTCTTTAACAATTCGCCAGCCACTATTAACAATGCCTAGTGATGGCTGAGCGTCAAATAACGCAACTTGTCCAGCTAACTTATCGGACAAGAAAAAGTCATCTTGATCTAAAAAAGCAATTAATTCACCTCGGGATTCCTGAATTCCTCGGTTGCGGGCGGCAGCTACTCCTTGGTTTTCCTGATAAACATAGCGAATTTTTTCAACATAAGGCTGCAATGCTTGGCGGGTGTCGTCGGTTGAGCCGTCGTCTACGACGATAATTTCCCAGTTTTTATAGGTTTGGCTGATGACGCTTTCTACCGCTTGCGCGATGTAGCGAGCTCCATTATATGCTGGAATAATTACACTTACTCGCGGTGTCGGATTTGCTATTGACATGAGTTTGCTCGGTGATAACGAATGGTTTGGGAACACAACACAGATTTAGACGCCGATACACAGATTTTTGATCGTTGTTGGGCCTGTAAAATACAATTTTACTGATATTTGTGGCTATACTGCTGACAGCAACCTAAATTTAAAATGTTCCTCGGGTGTTTTAGGGGAGAAAAAATACAGATTCAATGCCCTGTAACCCCTGTACCAATTGTTGCCATTCTGCTGAGTTAGTCAGAGAATATGTATCTAAATGATGCCCTTTTGCAGATGAAAAATTGCCAAAACATTCTATCCAGTTTAACATCGTTTCTGTACTCAAAAAAGGCGTACACTGCAAAGATTCTTGAAGGCTATTTTGCATCCCGATTAGATCTTCTTGACAGTAAGCGTGCCACGCTTTCCACACTAAAAAGTTGTAGCGCACCCGGCTTTCTACCTTAGCCATCCACCCCTGCACCTGTGGTTGAGTAACAAATTGATTTCTTTCGCAATCGGAAAGTAAAGCTTTTTCGATCGCCTCAATCGACTCTGCCAACATCCGTTCCTCTTTAAACAGTTTCTCGGCCCGCTGCTTGCAAGCTTGACCGATTTGATGCCGCAATTGTGGATTCATCGCCCAAGCTTCTACAGTTTCCGCCAATTCCCTCGCTGTTCCCTCCGGATCGGTATTCGGATCGGGCAACAACTTCCCAGTATCGCCGAGTCCTTCTGGAATCCCGCCCGCTGCCGAAGCAACTACGGGCAATCCTTTAGCCATCGCTTCCATGACTGCAAAAGAAGGTGCTGCATCGCCGAGAGATGTCAAAATGAATATGTCGCTAGCATCCAGCCAATCTAGGATATCCCAGCGCTGTCCGATCAACTTCACGCGATCGCTCACTCCTAACTCTCTAACAGCTTCCCTCAATTCTCTTTCTACATCGCAATAGCTTCCCTCACCATTCCCGGCCCATACAAAATACAGTTTAGACCACACGGGAGATTGTTTCAACTGCTTGATTGCTTCGATCTGATACCGATGCCCCTTAACGGGTGCCAATCGAGCAGATGTGAAACAGACAATCGCATCTTCAGGAATTTCTAACTCTTGCCGCAGGCGTTGGCGAGCCGAAGGATTAGGAGGTGCAAAATATTCAGGAGAGCGCCCCAAGTAAATCACTTGCCCCTTATCTTTGGGTAAATCAAAGTCATCGCGCAATAAATTCAAATGTTCATAAGCGCCAACAATCACCGCTCTAGCTTGCAGGCACTGATACAGCACTCCCTCTCGATAAGGCACTACATCCCCGTAGGCAAAATTTGCGTGATCTGGCATGACTAACCCGATTACCATCATGTATGGTATTCCCATCTGAATAACTACCTGTTTAACTGCAAAATTGGAATAGGGCCAGCCATCGCTAAAAATAATCAGATCAGGTTTATTAGTAGAAAAAATCTCTTGTGCATCCTCAGTATTTCTTAACACCCGCGCTAAATCTCTATGGCTGCTAAAATCCAGCCACAAGTGCTCTATACCTAACTCTCGTTCTCGCTCAAGCAAGGGGCTAGAATGTTTGGTTTGCACGCAAGTGACTTGATAGCCCAACAAGGCTAACTGACAGAGAATGGCATGGTTGTACTGCGCTAATCCTCCCACGCCCGGATCGTCGGCGTTGTAGAGTAGAATGTGCGTTTCCCTACGGAATAGCTTCGCTTCACGCGGTTTTGAAGGTGTGGGAATAGAACTCTGTTGAGATTGGGGCGGATTAGTCATCACCATCAGAATTATCTCTTGCCATTCCACTAACTTACTCAGCGAATAAGCATCAAAATTTTCACCGTATTCTTCAGAAGCTATCTTAAAAGTTTCCAGCCAACTCACCACTGTTTTTGTGGGCGAAAAAGGCGTATATTGCAATGATTTTTCCAAACACTGGGCCATCTCTGCTAGATGACCGTCGCGGTACATACGCCAGGCCAGCCACTTGAAGCATAGATAGCGTTCCTGGTTTTTTAACTGGCGGATTGACTCAGGCAAATCAGGTCGATTAAAGAATTCTTTCATCAAAATTTCTGTATTCTTCATTAGCGGCAAACCGCTTGACATGATATTAGACTTATGCTGGCGATAACAGGTAAGAATCTCTTCTAACCAAACTGCTTTGTACCCCTTTAAAGTCAAACGCAAGGCAAAATCTAAATCTTCTGCTAGCGGAAAGTGATCGTCGAAACCGCCCAAATCTTCCCAGCACTTTCGGCGCAGCATCATCGCACTAGGACGCACACATTTAAATATAATAAAGCTTTCTAAATCTAATTTAGACGCTTGCTGCCAAGGCTTAATTTCAAAAATATCTTTCCCTGTTTCATCGACCATCAGCCAACCTGTTTGCACCATATCTAAGGTGGGGTCAGCGTCAAAGCAAGCTAGTTGTTTCTCTAGCTTGGATGGTAGGAAATAGTCATCGGCATCTAGAAAGGCTAAAAACTCCCCTTGCGCTAGTTGGCAAGCAATATTTCTGGCGGCTGCTACTCCTTGATTTTCCTGGTATATGTAGCGAATTCTGTCAAAATAAGGCTGCAATACTTCCTGCGTGCGATCGCTAGAACCGTCATCTACAACTATAATCTCCAAATTAGTAAAAGTTTGGGACAGCGCGCTCTCCACCGCTTGTACGATGTAGCGAGATCCATTATATACAGGTATAATTACGCTTACTAGCGGTGTTCGAGTAGGTGTTGACATTATTTAGCTCGCTGTTAACCTATGATTATCTAGTTTATATTAATGTCGCGGACATTCAGCATTATTCTGTGTTCGGTAGCTCTACTTACAAAAACTTGAACATTGGGAAATTGTAGCATATAATTTTACATGGAATGATTACTCAAAAGGAAAATAAAAAATGAATTCAGAAACAGTGCAAGTGAATTTCCAGCAGCAGGCAGAAATTTATTTGGCTACAGGGAACTTCGATCGGGCGATCGCACTTTGCCAACAAGTTTTGGCATCTGAACCCAATTCAGCAGAGACTTGCAAGACCTTGGGAAAGGCGCTGCAAGCTCAGGGTAAACTAGAAGACGCAAGGTATTGGTATAAAGTTGCGATCGCTCTGCAACCAGATTTGGCCGAAGCTTTTGCTAACCTCGGCACTCTCTGCGCTACTTTGGAACAGTGGCAAGAGGCGATCGCCTGTTACCAAAAAGCCATCTCCCTGCAACCAAACTTTGCAGGATTTTACCGTAACTTGAGCCGGATATTTACCCAAGTCGGTAAAGCTGAAGAAGCAGCAGACTGTTGGTATCAAGCACTCATGGTGGAACCGATAGAGATAGCGGAAGAATATCTCGATTTAGGTAATACTTTATTGGCGCAAAACAAGCCAGAAAAAGCGCTGACTTGTTACCACCGCACGATTTATTTAAACCCGAGTTTTTGCGAAGCTTACTGCCAATTAGCAGAAGCGGCTAGCGAGCTAAAGCAGTGGGACGAAGCTATTGTTCACTACCGCAAAGCTATTCAACTCCAGCCGGATATTTCGGATTTTCATTACAAATTAGGCAATGTTTTGCAAGCTAAGGAACTCTGGCGCGAAGCGGAGGCTGCCTACCGAAAAAGTATTGATTTAAATCCCAATTCTTTTTTGTCCTACTACAACTTAGGCAGCGTGCTGCTCAAGTTAGAAAAATGGCAAGAAGCTGCGATCGCCTACCGCACGGCTGTTGAAATTAACCCGGATTATTCTTGGTCTTACTACAGCATCGGTGCAGCTTGCGATCGATTAGAAGAATGGTCTGAATCCGCCGCAGCTTACCAGCGCGCTACTGAATTAGATCCGAATTTTTTCTCAGCTTTTCACCAGTTAGGGGATGCTCTTGTTAAACTAGAAAAGTGGTCAGAAGCTGAGGCTGCATACGAACGGGCGATCGCACTAAATGCGGATTTATTTTGGTCTCATTATAACTTAGCTTTGACTTTAGTTAAACTTCAAAAGTTTGAAGCCGCAACACTCGCTTATCGGCGGGCGATCGCACTCAATCCAGAATTCTCTTGGACTTACCACAATTTAGGAGCAGCGCTGTTAAAAACCCAACAGTGGAAAGCCGCAGCTACCGCTTACCAACGTGCTATTGAACTTAATCCCACTATTTCGTGGTCTTATTACAATTTAGGCGATGCTTTGAGTGGAAGTCACGCATGGAACGATGCTGTTTCCGCCTACCTTTGTGCGATTCAAATCGAGCCGTCTCTACCGGGAATTTACCTAAAGTTAGGTGAGGCTCTAATTAAAAGAACTCCGGTAGATTCAGATGTAGCAACTAGCTACTATCACCACCAAATGCAGCCGCAGCACGCTCCTGAATTTTACTGCGAAATAGCCCAAAAGTTTGCTGATAGCGATCGGCTTAACGAAGCCATAATGTTGTACTTGATGGCATTAGAAATTAGACCCAAAGATCCAGAAATATCCAAAAAATTAGAGGATATTTTAGAAAAACAGCGTCAAACAGGGGAATCTAGTATATTATTAGAGTTAGAGGCTAAGGATATTCGCGATCGCTATATCGCCCGAGTCGCCAAAGGCAAGACTTTTGCAGAAGTCGGCGGCTTGTGGGGAACTGTCAGCGAAAAAGTATCTGTAGCTAGCAAATACGGTGCTGTTTCTCTGACAATGATTGATGCCATGCCGGCCTCCCTCCAGTGGTGGCAAGATTTTCACGATCGCATGACAAGTTTAAATATTGCTAATTATCACTGTATCAATCAAGATATCACTCAGATTCAGCTTGCCGACATTGGCGAGCCTTACGATGTAACTCACTGTGCAGGAGTTTTGTACCATCACCCCCATCCGTTGCAGATTTTAGTTGCCTTGCGTCAGATAACTCGCGAGCATTTAGTTTTCACTTCAGTTATTACCCAAGAAGTAATAGAAAATGAGTTGGGACGCTATGAAATTCCCGCTTCTGGAGTAATGTTTATTCCAGCTTTGGACGACGCTGAACGAGCTCTTTTAACAGCTTACTGGCGACCATACATCAACAACAACCAACTTATAGGGATAACTGAGAAAGCAGTTTTTGACATGAACGATTTTGCGCCGTGCTGGTGGCTACCTACAGCTACTGCTTTAGAAGCTATGTGCGAAGTCGCGGGATTTAAGGTTTTAGATAAAGGATTGACTTGGAACAATAATGCTCTGACTCTGCTGCTGGGGGTTTGAGGATTGGTAAACGAACAATAACAGGACTTGCTTATGCACAAACGGCTAAACACCCGGTTTATGAGCGGATTCCTCGTTTTCTTTTCCCAATATTCCTACTAGAAACCGGGTGTTTTCCGTAAGTCCTAAATACAATAGCTGCCAACATTTTTTGTGTAGAAAACAGGAACTGGGAAATAATCAATGAACAATCACCAACCAGGGACGCCGCTAGGAAACATTTTAGTAGTAGACGATACACCAGAAAACCTGCGTCTCTTGTCTACAATGTTGACTCAGAGGGGGTACACCCCCCGCTGCGTGATTAACGGAAAAATGGCTTTGAGAGCCTGCAATTCTAATCCACCAGATTTAATTTTGCTCGACATAATGATGCCGGAAATGAACGGCTACGAAGTCTGTCAGCACTTGAAACTAGAAGCAAAAACTCGCGAAATCCCGGTAATTTTTATCAGCGCTAAAGATGAAGTATTTGACAAAGTAAACGCATTTACTGTGGGAGCTGTTGACTATATCAGCAAGCCATTTCAGTTTGAAGAAGTGCTCGCCCGTATCGAAAGTCACCTCAGCCTACGGAATTTACAAAAGCAGCTAAAAGAACAAAATATGCTGCTGCAAGAAGAAATCACTAGCCGCTTAGCAGTCGAAAAAACTCTTCAGGAAAAAAACCAAATTTTGCAACAAGAAATCCGCACGCGTTGCGCCGTTGAAAAAGCTTTGCAAGAGCAAAATTTGGTACTCCAACAAGAGATATCCCACCGCCAGCGCGCCGAATCTGCTCTCTTAAAATCTAACCAAGAATTGGCGCGTTCAAATGCAGAACTAGAACAATTTGCTTATGTGGCTTCTCATGACTTGCAAGCGCCTTTAGCAACCATTGCTAGTTACGCTCAACTTTTAGAAAAACGCTACAAAGACCAACTCGACAGCCAAGGTAGTAAGTTTATCGGCAATATCGTTCAGGGCTGCACCCGAATGCAAACTTTAATTGACGATTTACTCGAATATTCGCGCGTTGGCAGGAGTCGGAAACCTTTTGAACTGACAGATTGCAATCACGCAGTCGAGCAAGCACTCGCGAACCTGCAAGGGGCGATCCGCGAGAATAAAGCCGTTGTCACCTACAGCGAATTACCAACGGTAATGGGGGATATTTCTCAACTCGTACAGCTATTTCAAAATTTAGTCAGCAATGCGATTAAATATCGCCACGATGCACCGCCTGTGGTTCATATTACCGCTGGCAAACAGGAGGAAAACTGGTTAATTTCTATCTCAGATAATGGAATTGGGATTGCTCCCCAGCATCAAACACGTATCTTTCAAATTTTCCAGCGCTTGCACACTCAAAGAGAATATTCTGGGACAGGTATTGGTTTAGCAATTTGTCAAAAAATTGTGGAACTTCACGGCGGATGTATCTGGGTGGAATCGGAACCGGAGCAAGGTTCTACGTTTCACTTTACTCTCGCTTAATTGAGGCGTAATTTCGGTAAAATGTATCAGCTATAAGGTAGAAAAAATTAATTACTTTCTCTCTTATAAACCCTAAACGAGATGATATAATCTCGAAGTTAATAATATTTAATATGGGAGAGGAAAGCCTTGAATAATTGGGAAGGATTGTGAGTATTGGGGTGGGGAGAGGGGCTACAGTTGCATTGCTTTTTTTAGTGGTATAAATTACCAGTTATAATAAAAATTATTTTCCGTTGACAGTCTAGTTCGTGCGTGATATAATTTTAATTATTAAACATGATTTTTGTAACGCTTGCTTACTCTCCCCAATCTGAGGATAGATGTATGTGTACGGGCAATTGAATGACTGCCCTAAAAATAAAAGGTAAAATTCAAGTTAGTTTAATATTTTCTGGGTGAAAAATATTATGAAAGCAGTTTTTAACTTAGCTTTGCCTCCTATCTGCTTTAAAGTTCTCTTAGTAGAAGACAACCATCACGAAGCTGAGCTGATTGAAGATTTGCTGTCAGAAATTGGCGGCGCGCAGCGTATAGTGCTGACGAAAGTAGAGCGCCTCAGCGAAGCGCAGCAGCGATTGAATGAAGAAACTTTTGACATAATTTTATTAGACCTTTCACTGCCAGATAGTCTGGGAATCGAGACGGTGGCTCGGGTACAAGAGTACGGGGTAAATGTGCCGATCGTAGTTCTGACCGCCCAAAACGACGAAGAACTTGCCCTGCGGTTGATTTCGGTGGGCGTACAGGATTATTTGGTAAAAAGAAAAATCGACAGCGAACTGTTAATTCGATCGCTCCGTTACGCCATAGAACGCCAGAACAGTCAAGATGCTTTGCGAAAAAGTGAAGAAAAATATCGCTCGGTGGTGGCAAATTCCCTGATCGGCATTGCCATCATCGCTCCAATTATTGACAGCGAAATTCCTCTCAATGGCCACTGGATAGAAGTTAACGATGCCCTGTGCAGTTTGCTGGGCTATGAGCGCTACGAACTCTTGCAAAAGAATTGGCTAGAGTTGACTCATCCAGAGGATTTGGAGGCTAATTGTGAAAATTTTTCTCAGATGTTAGCAGGTAGGCTCGACGGTTACATCTTAGACAAAAGGTGGCTCAGAAAAAACGGCGAAATAGTTCACACGCGAGTTTCCCTGCGCTGCATCCGCCGCCAGGACGGGTCTATCGACCGGATCATCGAAGTAGTGTTGGACGTGAGCGATCGCTACCGATACGAAGCAAAACTGAAAGCGTCAGAAGAATTTTTAAACCACACCATAAATGCTACGCCCGACCCAATTTTTGTCAAAGACGAGCAACACCGCTGGATGATATTAAATGATGCTTTTTGTCAGTTGGTCGGCAAATCGCGCCAAGAACTGATCGGCAAATCCGATTATGACTTTTTTCCCCAATCAGAAGCTGCTGTTTTTTGGACAAAAGATGAAGAAGTATTGACAACGGGGATCTGCTGGGAAACCGAAGAACAATTCACAGACTCGGCCGGGAAAGAACACATAATTTCTACAAAAAAAAGCGTCTTCAAAATAGCAGACGGCAGTAAAGTAATAGTGGGTACAATTAGAGATTTTACCGAATACAGACAGCAACAAAAAGCCCTGGAACAAAGCGAAGCTCGCTTTCAAAAATTGGTAGCTAACCTGCCGGGAACAATTTATCAATTACGAAGGTCAGCCAATGGAAAAATGTCTTTCCCCTACATCTCTTCAGGCAGCCGGCAACTCTACGAATTAGAGGCCGAAGCCATAGAGGAAAATGCGGAACTAATTTCCAATGGAATTCACCCAGACGACCTCTTAGATTTAAAAGCATCGATGGCAATTTCAGCTACTACGCTGGAACCTTGGCAGCAGCAGTGGCGACAGACTTTGCCATCTGGAAAAGTTAAGTGGCTGCAAGGAGCTGCGAGACCAGAAAGGCTCACTAATGAAAGCAAATCTGGCAGCGAAGGCGATATTATCTGGGACGGTTTAGTGATGGATATCACTGAATTAAAGCAGGCACAAACAGAGCGAGATCGTTTTTTTACCATCTCCTTAGACTTGCTTTGTATTGTAGGTTTTGACGGTTATTTTAAACGTTTAAACCCAGCTTGGTCAACAGCTTTAGGCTACAGTATTAGTGAATTGTTTGCCAAGCCAATGATCGAATTTGTTCATCCAGACGATCGAAAAGCCACCGCAGCCGAAGGAGCAAAACTAATAGCGGGTACGTCCAGTATCTCCTTTGAAAACCGCTACATCTGCAAAGACGGTTCTTACAAATACTTCCTGTGGACGGCATCGCCATTTAGCGAAGAAGGTTTAATCTACTCAGTCGGTCACGACATTACCTCTCGTAAACAAGCAGAGTCCCAACTCCAGCGACAAGCAGTAGCAATGGCCGCTGCTTATGACGGAATCGCCATTTTTAATAATAATAAACAATGTATTTATTCCAACGAGGCTTATCTCAAAATGTACGGCTTGGCTAGCCCTAGCGAACTGTATGGTAAGAAATGGGAAATGCTCTACAGCAAAGCAGAAAATCTATTTTTTGAACTACAAATAATGCCGAGGCTCCTGCAAAAAGGGTACTGCAATATAGAAGCTACCGGTCAGCGCCGGGACGGTACTAAGTTCCCGCAAGAATTGTCGCTAACAATGCTTTCGGGTGGCGAAATAATTTCTATAGTCCGCGATATAACTAATAGAAAACAGGTAGAATCAGCCCTGCGAGCGAGCCAGCGCCGCTACCAAACTTTAGCAGAAGCATCGCCAGTTTGCATATTTCACACCGACACTTTGGGAAATTGCCTTTATGTCAATCAACGGTGGAGCGAAATTACGGGATTAAACGCCGAATTAGCAGCAGAAATTGGCTGGATGAATGCCATACATCCCGATGATGTGGATCGGGTGAAAAATGAATGGCATCGAGCAATTATTGAGAAAATTCCTTTTAAATCAGAATACCGCTTTCAGCGTCCAGACGGTCGTGTAATTTGGGTGATAGGTCAGGCAATTGCAGAAATCGGAGACAAGCAGGAAATTAAAGGCTATATCGGCACTATTACTGATATTAGCGATCGCAAACAAGCAGAATTAGATTTGCTGCGAGTTACTCAAGCGGTGGAAAGCACCAGCGATGCGATCGGCATTGCTGACTTGACAGGGCGATCGCTATACCACAATCAAGCCTTTGTTCAACAGTACGGCTACACCGCAGAAGAACTAAACACAGCAGGCGGATTAACAGCAATTTACCCCCAAACTAAAGTGCTGCTAGAAATGTTTAAAACGATCCGTAAAGGCAAATCTTGGCAAGGCGAACTCAAAATCAACACTAAAAACAACAAACTGGTAACAACTTTATTTCGCGCAGACGGCATTAAAGATGAAACTGGTCATTTAATCGGGTTAGTGGGAGTAATTACCGACATCACCGAACGCAAACAAGCGGAGATGGCACTGCAGCAGCAATTAAGGCGAGAACGGCTGGTAGTTGCCATGCTCGATCGCATTCGCTCCTCCCTAAATTTAGAAGAAGTCCTGACAACTGCTGTCGAACAAGTGCGGCAATTTTTGCAAACAGATCGCACAGTTATTTACCGATTCAATCCCGACTGGAGCGGTCTTGTAGTTGTCGAATCTGTAGCAAAAGATATAAGTTTGCTGCAAAACTTTGACAATTTCGATCCGTGTTTTGGAGAAAAATTTGTTGATGTTTACCAGCAAGGCTATATTCGCGCTATAGAAAATATTTACGCGGAAAATATGAGCGAATGTCACATTAAATTTCTAGAACAATTTGGAGTTAAAGCTAACTTAATAGTGCCGATTTTACAAGCCAGAGAAAGCATTTCCCAGGTCCAGCAGACGGCAGAAAATCAGCTCTGGGGACTCCTGATCGCCCACGATTGCAGCGGCCCCCGTTCCTGGGATTCCTCAGAAATAGAATCCCTCCGGCAATTGTGCGTGCAATTGGCGATCGCGATCCAGCAATCGACGCTATTTCAACAAGCACAAACGGAAATTGTCGATCGCAAACTTGCAGAATCTGCCCTCCAACAAGCTGCATTAGCCGCAGAAAGCGCCAACCGCGCCAAAAGCGAATTTCTTGCCAATATGAGCCACGAACTACGCACCCCTTTAAACGGGGTTTTAGGTTACACTCAAATCCTCAAAACCGACAAAGACTTAAGCTCAGATCACCAAGAAAGTCTCAGCAATATTCAACAGTGCGGTCAACACCTGCTGATGTTAATCGACGATGTTTTAGATCTTTCCAAAATTGAAGCTAGAAAAATGGAACTCTACCCGGAAGAGTTAAATTTTATAAATTTTATCAAAAACATTGCCGATCTCTTTCAGATGCGGGCCTCTCAAAAAGAAATTTTATTCAATTACGAACAAGTCTCTCCCCTGCCTAGCTGCGTTCGTGTCGATCCCAAAAGATTGCGCCAAATTCTCATAAATTTACTCAGCAATGCCGTTAAATTTACTAACAGTGGTGGTGTGACTTTCAAAGTCGGCTATGTCGGCACAGGGGCCTGGAGTCGAGGGCAAGGAGAAAATTATGAGTTCTCGACTTTGAGTTCGGAACTGAAAGAAAATTATATGCGCTTCGCCCACAATGCGATCGCAGCCAAACACGCTTTAAAAATCCGCTTTCAAGTCGAGGATACCGGCACGGGCATAGACCAAAGCAAGTTAGAAGAAATATTTTTGCCTTTCCACCAAGTAGGAGGCAATACATTTGTTGAAGGTACAGGTCTCGGACTCTCGATTAGCCAGAAATTAGCGAAACTAATGGGTGCCGAAATTCGCGTCCACAGCACTTTGGGAAAAGGCAGCACTTTTTGGGTAGATTTAGAATTACCAGCAGCTAAACGGTACTTGGAGGTGTCTCCTTTGCAGGAAAAACGCTGGCTTGTCGGTTTTATCGGCAACAAGCGGAAAGTGCTAATCGTGGATGACAATCAACTGGATCGCGATTTGTTGTGCAGGCTGCTGCGGCGTTTGGGATTTGAGGTTGCAGAGGCCCAAAACGGTCAAGAATGCCTCTGCAAAACAGTTGAATTTCAACCGGATGTGATTTTAATGGACTTGCGGATGCCTGTAATGGATGGCTTAGAAAGTGCCAGAAAACTGCGGCAGTTGCCGGAAGTAAAAGATGTTGTGTTAATCGCTATGTCAGCTAGCGTTTTCGAGGCTACGCAGCAAGATAGCATCCTCGCAGGGTACGATGCTTTTCTTCCCAAACCGATCGAAGCAAATCACTTTTTGGAACAGTTGCGCGTGCATTTGGGACTAGAATGGATTTATGGGGAATCTTCGGAAAACAAAAAGCGCAAAACTCCCAGTTTGTCACCAGCCTCTGATTTGCCTGCTTATTCTTCTCTGTTACCAGCAGCTTCTGAGTCAGTAGCAAAACTTTTGAAACTCGCAGCTATGGGCGACATTGAAGAAATTTTTGAGGAGAGTGCTAAGCTGGAGAGTTTAGAACCTAATTTAGTGCCGTTTGTCTCGAAGCTGCGCCAACTTGCTAAGGGATTTCAGCTCAAACAAATTCGGAATACTTTAAACCAATATATCGACGAAAAATAGTATGACTATCATGGTTGAGAGCTTGGCTGGATACATATAATTTAGATGTGCAGCAACTTACCGCCGCGTTATTGAGCCGGATATCTGGCAATTGTCGATCGCGCAATTGTCAGTGCAGGCCGCTGTAACTCCCAACATTAAACAAGTTATTTTACCGCTTCAGAAGTTGTATCCCAGAGTCCGAGCAACTGCTGTTAAATGCCAGATATCTTTGGGTAAACCAGAGATTTTGAGTAGCGCCGGATCGGGTTCGATCCTACCGTGTTTTGTACTCTTTCAAACAAGATTTTTCTGGTAAACTAAAGTGGAAAGTTGCTTTCCATCCCTAGACTGAAGTCCCAGGGTTTGCCGGCTATTTTTTGACAAGAGAGTTTTTGAGAGAGTTGGGATTGAAATTACTTTGCCTCATAGATTTTGAGCGCCTCCTGTGGCTCCCCATTACCCTGTTTTGTACTCTTTCAAACAAGATTTTTCTGGTAAACTAAAGTGGAAAGTTGCTTTCCATCCCTAGACTGAAGTCC
>NZ_JAUBUJ010000049.1:0-7847 GCF_036705405.1 Microcoleus sp. B13-B6 | reverse complement strand
CAGGGTTTGCCGGCTATTTTTTGACAAGAGAGTTTTTGAGAGAGTTGGGATTGAAATTACTTTGCCTCAGTAACGGCCACGGAGAAGACGCGATCGCCCTTCGCATCTTGCAGGAACTGCAACAGCACCCGCATCCGCCAGAATTAGCCGTGTTTCCGCTAGTGGGTGAAGGGCAAGCTTTCGCTCAACTAGAAAACGCCCGCATCATCGGCCCGGTGCAGCGGATGCCTTCGGGCGGCTTTATTTACATGGACGGGAGAGAATTTTTGCGCGATGTCAAAGGCGGCCTGCTTCAGTTGACAATCGCTCAGTTGAAAGCCATCCGCGCTTGGGTGCGAGCCCAAAAACAGTCTGGGAATCAAGACAGCGTTATTTTAGCCTGCGGGGATATTGTACCGCTGCTGTTTGCTTGGCTCAGCGGCGCCCCCTATGCCTTTGTCGGTACTGCCAAGTCCGAGTATTATTTGCGGGACGAGGACGGGCCTCTGGCTCGCAAATCCAGGGTCTTTGGTGGGTGGGGTTGGTCGCGATCGATTTATTTCCCTTGGGAGCGCTGGTTGATGACTCGATCGCGCTGTCGAGCCGTTTTTGCCAGGGACGCGCTGACCGCCGAGACTTTACAAAAGCTGGGAATTCCCGCTTACAATCTCGGAAATCCGATGATGGACGGACTCGAACCGGAAAACCCAGCCGGTTTTTACGGGCCTGACGCAGAGTTTCGGGAAATCGAGCGATCGCTCATCATCACCTTACTCCCCGGTTCTAGAGCGCCGGAAGCCTATGCTAATTGGCTGCTAATAGTAGAGGCTGTAGCCGGAATTTTATCGCTGTTTGCCGATCGCAAATTGTTATTTTTCGGAGCCATTTCTCCAGAGTTAAACTTAGAAGCTTTGCGACCGAGTTTAGATTTTTTCGGCTGGCGACAAGACGGCGAAATTAGAACGCAGCGGCGTGAAGGAAGTATTTTGCGACCTCCTGTTTCTAGTGCTCAAGAAATTCGGAAAGAATCTCCTAATTTGCTATTGCCCTTGACATTTGTGCAGAGAAACGCCACGATGATTTTGACTCAGCAAAGTTTTAACGATTGTTTGTACGAAGCCGATTTAGCAATAGCAATGGCCGGAACGGCTACAGAACAATTTGTAGGTTTAGGAAAACCGGCGATCGCCATTCCCGGAAACGGCCCGCAATTTACTCCCGCCTTTGCAGAAGCTCAAAGTCGCCTGTTAGGCCCGTCATTAATTTTAGTCAAACATCCCGCCGAAGTTGCCGGCGCCGTGCAGTCTTTGCTCCGCGACCCCGACAGGTTGCAGCTAATCGCTGAAAATGGCTGGCGGCGCATGGGAGAACCCGGTGCTGCAGCCAGAATTGCCGAGTGTTTAATTCAGCGGTTCGGCGGTGAATCCAGCAATTCTCAATTGCCTCCAATAGACTAGGGAAAAAACAATGTTTTGTCCCTACCAAGTATGTTTAATTCTACTTTCTGTGAACAAACCTGACGGTCAACTGAGTACAGTTAGACCGCAGGCTTCTTTTTCCTTTTTTTTCTCATGCTTTTTATAGTGAGGTAGTTCCACCCCCACTTGCTAATATAGTATCAGAGTATTTCCAGAGCATCTTGGGGTATAAAAGAATAATTGTCGGTTTCGGTACCTACACCCGACGAGCCTTTCATCACGCGGGCGTAATTCCCAACGGGGTACGGGGCGCTGCGCTCAGATTAATCCCCTCTAAATATACGCCCGGGACTTCCCGGCAGGTAGTTAAAAAAAATCTTGTTCGCTAATATCATGTCCGATGGATCGCCCATAATACATAAGCCGGGGCGGGTTTGTGAGATTGTCCGTTTTTGGCCAATATTATTGGTGAACCCGCCCCTACAGGAATCCGGGTAATCGACCGGACATGATATAACTACTAACTTCCGTTGTATGTATAGCAATCCTAAATCATTTGTAAAAATATGTAGGGGTAGTGCTACCCCTACTCCCCGTGCCTACCCCAGCCAAGGCGGGGCAACCGGGCGTGGGTTTGCCCCTACAAGAATTACACGAATCATTTAGGATTGCTATAGTGAGGAATGCAAGTCCTCTGATTTTTATGAGGACTTGCATTCCAATACTGCCAACCAATTTTATTGTGGTTGTTCGAGTAGGGTGTGCTGGGCCGCGCACCTTACTAATACACCACTGGAATAAAAATTTAATTCGCCGTTTGTTCCGAAGATTGATCCCAGAAATTAGCTTGAGGAATTTTAAAATCCGACTTAACCAAAACTCCCGGTTCTCGCTGCACTGGCAGCACATCTAAAGTATCCGTTTGCGCGCAATATTTTAAATCTTCAATAACACCTAAACCGAGGAGGCGCTGGCCGTGGCTGGCTCTTTCCAACAATTCGTGCAACCTATCTTGCCAGTGCAAATAAAGAGCAATAGCCCCAAATACTTCATCGTTACCAGCAAAATCGCTCGCAGGAATACCGCTTTCTGCTAGGAGACTTTGGGCGATCGCACCAGCACAAACCGTATCTTCCAACGAATAACTCCCTTCCCAACCAGAACCCACAATCCAAATAGTTTCCGGCCGTTTATTTAACAAAAACTGCACCACAGATTTGCGGTTAATCAAAGCCGCCGTTAACACCGTTGCAGCAGCTTGCACTCGCTGCAGAGCCCGAGTACCGTTAGTTGTGCTGATAAAAATTCGCTTCCCAGTCACCTTTTCTGGCGTGCAGTCGAAGGGAGAATTCCCCATGTCAAATCCATCAACTTTGCCGCCGCCGCGCTCTCCCGCGCGAATCCGCTTATCTGCAGGCCATTTTTCGCTCTCGGCCATCAGCTTATCTAAGTCGCTGAAAACTTGGACAGCTTCCGCCCCATTATTGAGGGCTGTTGCCATTGTCGTAGTCGCCCGCAGCACATCAACTGCGATCGCGCAAGCCGGCATTTTGTCGGCTGGCGTAAGTTCCGGGGTATGGTAAATAAAAAGCTTCACTTTTGGGCTACCTGCGATAAATCCTCATCAGCAATAATAATAGAATTTGTACCCTGAGCGTAGTCGAAGGGCTTTCTTCCTTCTTCCTTCTTCCTTCTTCCTGCTTCCTTCTTCCTTCTTCCTTCTTCCTTCACCTATATGTCAAAACAGCTAAATTCAAACCCCGCCCACGCCGCCATTACCGCACCAATTCGACTCCTGGCAGGCTTCACCTATCCTTTGCGAGCTTTCACGCTGATTTTGCAAACTCCCAAGCTGTGGAGTTATGTATTAGTTCCCGTGGTGCTAAATTTTATAATTGGTATTGGTCTTTATTTAAGCTTGCTATTTCCCAGTTTGGCAGGGATAGACGTTTTAGTTGCCGATTTATCCGTCCGATTTAACGCTCTAATTGCGAGTTTTCCCGCTTGGCTGAGCTTTCTCGGTGTGTTAACAGTTGCTTTCGGCTGGCTGCTGCGCTTACTCCTAGTGTCAGGACTTTTGCTGATAATTGGATTTTTGTTAGTGCAGTTTGGCGTGATTTTAGGTTCGCCGTGGTACGGCAAACTTTCCGAACAATTGGAACTGCTGCGGAACGGTCAATTGCCCGCAGAAGCACCAATGAATCTGGCGAGTAGTTTTGGGGATATTCAAAGGGCGATCGCCTTTGAACTGCGAAAACTACAAATTTTGTTGAGCGTCGGTATACCCCTGCTGCTGCTAAATTTTATCCCTGGTGTCGGCTCTATTCTTAGCAGTTTGGGTGGCGTAGCTTTGGGCGCGACTATTGTCTGTTTGGACTTTTTAGATGCACCTTTGGAGAGACGGAGGCGACCTTTTCAGGAGAAGTTGGAGATAATTTGGGCGAGTTTGCCGGCCAGCGGGAGTTTTGGTTTGGTTTGTTTGGGTTTGGTGAGCATTCCGCTGTTGAATCTGTTGGCGATTCCGCTGTGCGTGACGGCGGGAACTTTGTTTTTTTGCGATCGCATTTGGCCGGCCCGCTTTGCCCCAGAAGAAACTCATAGCGATCGAGAAACTAACATTACAACTTAAAAACTAGGGAGATGCTTCTTCCTTCGGCTGACTCTGGGAGTTAATACCCCAAAACGGGCTTAACAACAGCCAGCTAATGAAGAAAAAGGATGCTGTAAATAGCTGGACAATATCGATCGCCGACAAATATCCGTCAGATAATAGTGCAATAGTTCTATCTGTCAGCCCGAATATCCAAGAGAGAATCCCAAACAGCCAAATGCCTTTTTGGAGCATGGGCAAAAATGCTGAAACTTCGGAGTTTTGCTGCTTCTTCATTGATTTAGCCCTTGTTTGCGAAGAATCTGATTAACGGGGGCACCCCAAGGGCTTAAGGATTTTTGGTGTCTCCTCGGATTCCCTTTGTTATCTATATGTTAAGAAATGTTTCCCGATCTGACAACGCGCCCTGGGAGGGATTTCCGCATCTATCTCAAGAGGTAGCCCCAGCGCTAAAAAAGAGTGATATTTGCTACACTTTGGTAGCCACGCTAGAGATTTTGCCGAGTTTTTGAGGGGTAAATTGCTGAGTACGGTAGTGGCAGGCTCTCTTGGCACCGCGCCTAGAAAAGAAAGCTTGTAATTTATTTTGAAGTGTGTCATACTACATAACGAGCAAGTTTGGTTCAAGAACGATCGTGAGGTTTGTACTGAGGAGGGAAAGTTATCAAAGCCCTAAAAGCCACAGGACAAACAATTCGATTATCAGTATTAACCAGGCTTGATATGAGTTCAGCGTCAATAAAATCGAACAATGCCACGCTTAAATCAGATTATTGCGATCGAAAAAGGCATCAAAAGCCGCTCCGTCCAAGAACTAGCAGAAGCTCAAAAAGCGCTCCAGAAGCCCGCTGTGCTTTCTGGAATCTCCCGCACTTACCGTCCCAAAGACGAAGAAGGCGAACAACTGCCGCCAGAGTCCAAAAAAGTTGAAGTCAAAGCAGAAGAGATTATCCGCAAAACGACTGAAGTTTTGACCAAACTCTTCGACGTAACCGCAACCAAAGATTGGACAAATTGTAGCGCTCGTGCTGACGTAACTGTAGACGGAAACGTGCTTTTGAGCCAAGTTCCTGTCAGCTATTTGCTATTCATTGAAAAGCAGTTAGCAGATTTGCAAACATTCATCAAAAAACTTCCAGTCTTAGATGCTTCCGAGACGTGGAACTTTGATGCTTCGGCAGACTGTTGGGCAACTGAACCGGTGCAAACTCTCAAGACTTTTAAAACTCCGCGCAATCACGTTAAAGCTGAAGCTACCGAACACCACCCGGCGCAAGTCGATGTTTATTACGAAGATATTACGATCGGCTATTGGCGGACTGTCAAGTTTTCTGGAGCTTTGCCTGCTGCGCGGCGGATCAATGAGTTGCTGCAAAGGGTGGAAATCTTGCAGCAAGCTGTTATGTTCGCCCGCGAAGAAGCTAACAATTCTGAAGTTGAGGAACAGAGAGTGGGAGAGCGAATTTTTCAGTTTATTTTCCGCTAAGTGCTTGCTTTTTTGATAGTTATGCTTTAAGATATAAACAGAGTACAAGTTCAAACTCAAACTTCAACTTAAACCGTACAAATGTGATAGTGCAGGTTCGACTCCTGTCCCTTCTACCCAAAATAGGGGGGTAGCCCAATTGGCAGAGGCAGCATTGCGTACAAATTCAACAGCAAGTTATCGGGAAATTGGCTTTAAAACCCCGTCCTTCTAGGACGGCTTGAATTCCTTAAACCCATTCCAAAAATTTAGGGAATTGCTGGTTTTTGTGGTTGACTATAAAAGTCAAGGTTAAACTCGAAACGCCCTCGTGAAACAGGGACTCAGACACACTTTTAGGCGTAAACCGGGGGACAAAGAGCGGCGAAAACTCGCCATACAGCTAGGGGCTTAATACAGCCTCATAACCAGAAAAACAAACAATTCACTTTTTGTTAGGTAGGGTAGGGCATACCCGAACTCGCTTGTCAATATCCTAGTACGCTTTTGGAGATAGACCCTAGGCGGGTGACTGCGAATCAGGCTCGTTAATGGGTAGGATTTCTACGGTTAAAAGGTCTGAGTATTGCCGCAAGGACGTAGCACTTAAAGGTCAGTCGCTGAATTAAGAATCCCCACACCTTTAGGTTGGGGAGTGTCAATACTCTAAACTCAGCATTCACCGCCGATCACAAAAACGAATGTCAGGAAAAAATAACATCATCGAGGTTGCTGGCTCATATCCAGCCCCCTCTACCAAACGCAGGGGGGTAGCTCAATCGGTAGAGCGCGATGCTATTAATCTTAAATCCTTGACTTAAATGTGATAGCGTGCGTAAATGGGCGGTAAATATAAACCCAGTAGTAAGGTCAGAACTGCTGGAACCTACACAAATACTTTAAAAGGACTGTTGTGGAATAACCATTGTCAATGTTTCGATAAAGTTCAAGATGGCATTTATTTGATGCCTATATCTGCTTTGTGTACGGAAATACTACTTACCCATCCTGTAAGTAAACGTACAAAAGATAAACTTTTAACGGCTCTCTCCGAGGCTTTCGATCGTTTACAGTCTCAAGGGAAAACAAAACTTACGGTCAATCCGTTTGCCAATGGCAGTAAAGGTGCAGAGAACAAAACTGAAAAGTATAAATCAACAGTTGACGTTGATGGTACTATCCGTCCGTGGTATGAGATACAGGATTTAGAATCTAACCCTAATGAACGTGATAGACGTGCTTTCACTAAGGAAGAGCGAGACATTATTATCAAGGCTTTTTATGAATCTGCTACTCCTAGTTTTTCTCATGCAGCCCCTCTAATTGAATTTTTGTTTTTAACTGGATGCCGTAGCGGGGAAGCTTTCGCGTTGACTTGGAATAACATCAAATTTGAAAGTAATCAAATTGTGATTTACAAGTCTTACGCTACCAGTATTAAAGGGGTTAAGGCTACCAAAAATAATGACGCTCGATTGTTTGTCATGTATCCAAAATTACGTGAACTGTTGTTGAGCCTAAAAACTAAAAATACTAAGATGAGCGATTTAGTTTTTAGGCAAATGAATGGCAACCCATATAATACAGATGGCTTAGGGCGTGTTTGGATGCACAACGCATCACCAAACAGTAGTCAACATTACTACCCTGGTGTTGTTACTCAATTGGTCAATTCGGGACTCATTAGCTGCTATTTGAGTCCCTACCATACAAGGCATACATTTATAACCTTGCAAGCTCGTGCGGGCGTTGATTTGACTTTGTTGGCAAGTATATGTAGCACGGGTGTCGATAAAATCCATCAACATTACTTAGAACACGATAAGTCGGCTACACCGTTAAACATCTAACCTACCGCCCCTACTGACCGCCCCCTAAAAAGGGCGGTTTTTTATTGGCGATCGCACGGAACGGAAAAAGGAAACCCTTGCTCGAACTATCTGCATAGTGTGACTGAGAGTAGGGGAGCTTGCCTCTGTATCTGCTTACATTTCTTGGCGTAGCCGCCTACAGTTGGCGGCTACTATTCAAAATAGAGATGAATAGGCAGTGAACCTAATATCAAATATTCACTTGTGTCACGTGAGTGACGGTAAGTAGTCCCGTTCTGTTGGCAACAAAACTTAACAGTTGCAGTATTGACACTTTAGCCTGAATACTGCGATCGTCAAAAGTAAGAGAAAGCAACACAGCCACCGGGTTGGCCCCGATGACTGCTGTTTTCTCAATTGTGTCACCAATTGAGAACTTTATTATGTCACAACAGTCCGCTTCGCGCGCCCCACGATCGACTTGTCTTAACTATTCGTGGGATAAGCCCCTTGCACTCCGTTGGTATCGAGATGCCGTGTTTGATGGTATCCGCCACACCGAG
>NZ_JAUBUJ010000048.1:28341-60928 GCF_036705405.1 Microcoleus sp. B13-B6 | reverse complement strand
CCCGTGCCCGCCCCCGCCGACTGCTGCGGCTGCAAATCTTTCAATACCTCAGCTACAGATTTGTAGCGGCGGCTGAGACTCGATTCGATCATTTTGTCGAGGATGCGACTTAATTTCGGATCAATTGGAACCTTCAAAAAGTCTCGCCAAACCCAAGCATCTTGATTGATATCGAACAAATCAAAAGGAGATATTTGAGTCAGCAAATAAATGCAAGTTACTCCCAAACTGTACAAATCGCTGGCATAAACCGCTTGACCTCTAATTTGTTCCGGCGCCACAAATTCGGGAGAACCGATGACTGTACCGGTTTCTCTCAAACCCTCCACAAGTTTTGCAGCGCCAAAATCAACTAAAACTAACTCCCCAGTTAAGGTGGGGTAAGTATAAATGGTGGGAGTTTGAGAAAGGCGGCGGCGGATAATATTGGGGGGTTTAATATCTCGGTGAATTACACTGCGATCGTGCACGAACTGCAATACTGGCAATAAATCCTTCAGCAGACTGAGAATCTTACTTTCGCTGAAAGGCCCAGTCCGCGCCAACTCTTCCTGTAAATTCTGACCTTCTATAAATTCCTGTACCAAATACTGATAGCGTTCCTGCTGAAAGTGCGCCAGCAGTTCGGGAATTTGCGGGTGTTTCCCCAACTCGTCCAGCCGCACCGCTTCTCGGTTGAATAATTCTGCTGCTTTTTCGCTGCTGCTGGTACCTTGGGATAGCGGGAAAAACTGTTTAATTGCACAGCGCGGTTTTGAGGGTTTGTCTTGGTCTATTGCTAAAAAAGTGCGGCCAAAACCGCCGCGCCCAAGGGGTTTGATGGCGCGGTAACGCTCTCTGAGCAACAGTTTGGAGCCGCAATTCAGGCAGAATTGGGTACGATCGGCATTTTGCGGGTTTTGACAGGCGGGGTTTAGGCAATAACTCATAACTAAACCGAGAAGGAATCAGCAGCACATCTCTATGATACTGACGCCCAAGCGCGATCGACTCTCGCGTTACAATTAAAAACCAAAGGACTAAAGTCCTCAGAATTTAAGATGTGGCTTTCACTTTCAGAGCATACTCTTTAAACCTTTCCAAGTCAGCCTGAATTGTCGATTCAACCACGCGGCCCAGAAATAGGTTATCCATCAATTTTCCCAGCCAGCCGGGAATTCCGTAAGCCACTGTCAGCTTGACGATACTGCTGTCTTTGCGATCGTAAAATCTTACGGCACCTCGATTTGGTAAGCCGTCTACCGATTCCCACTGAATTATCTGATTCGGCACTAATTTGAGAATCCGAGAAAGCCAGCTAAATTCTAACCCGCCTGTTGCGAGTTTCCAGCGAGACAATTCTGGATCTTCTTCAAGAACATGAACAGATTCTATCCACTTCATCCAGCGTGGCATTTGCTCTAAATCTGACCAGAGTTGCCACGCTAATTCGATGGGAATTGCCACTTCTACTTGGACACTGTGTTCTAACCAATCAGTCATGGGATTTTAGATTTTAGATTTTAGATTTTAGATTGAAGAATTGTTTCTTTTTTTCTTGTTACCAGGCTCTGCCTGGTAACGCAGATCCAGAGGCTCCGCCTCACTTTTCCTCTCGAATACTGGAGGCGGAGCCTCCTGATAGGGATTCCCAGGCATAGCCTGGGAACGAGAGAAAACGAGAGAGAACTAATGACTAATGACTGTAAGCTTCGAGAATTGCCTTAGCCGCTTGATGGCCGGAAAGTGTCGCTCCTTCCATACTATCAATGTAGTCTTGCTGAGTGTAACTTCCTGCTAGAAAGAAATTGGCGATCGGAGTTTTTTGAGCAGGGCGGAAAACATCCATTCCCGGTGCTTCGCGATACAAAGATTGAGCTAGCTTCACTACACTGTACCAAGTCATGTTTAATTCCCGCGCTGAGGGAAATAAATCCTGAACTTGTTTGAGTACGTGTTGGGCGATCGCCTCATTGCTTTGTTTGATAAACGGATCTCCCGGTGTCAGCACCAACTGGAGCAGCGAACCTTGTCCTTCTTTATAATAATCCTTGGGACTTGCCAGCGCTAGGTCTGCAAAACAGGAAAAGTCTGCATCTGCTGAATACAGCAAATTATCGATTCCTACAGCGTGGCTCAACTGTTTGCGCTTGGCTTCGTCTTCCAGTTCCGTTACCCAACCGTCGAACCGCAATTGTACTGTAGCAACTGGCACCGCATCTAACTTATAAATGTTGTCAAATTCTGACCATTTGCGCCAAGCTGGGGGCAATATTTTCTGAATTCCTGGCACGTCTAATGCAAAAAGATAAGCATCAGCGGTAATAGTTTCTTCAGTTTCGCCGCTAGCTACTGCCAAGCCTGTGACGCGGGTTTCTGCACCTTCTTCAAACTGAATTTCTCGGACTCTGCGCCGCGTGTAAATTTTCGCTCCTTTTTTTTCCAAATATTCCACAATTGGTTTGTGCAAATATTCGCTGGGAGAACCGGCCAGCATTCGCATCCTTGATGCTTCTGTTTTGGTAGCAAAGAATTGAAAGATTGTCAACATACACCGGGCAGAAATATTTTCCGTGTCGATAAAACCCAGTGCGTAGGCGATCGGATTCCACATTCTTTTGAGCGAGTTTTGGTTGCCACCTTGGCTGCGGAACCAGTCAGCAAAGCTAATTTTATCCAAATCGCGGATAGTTTTCATCGCTCCTTCAAAGTCTATCAAACCCCGGACGATCGGGCTAGTTCCCAGGGCGATCGCATTTTGAATTTTGTCTTGTACGGATAGCTGGGATGTAGTAAAAAATGCCTTCAATCCGTGCAAAGGAGCACCCACGGGAAAGCGAAAATCCAAAGAACCAGTTTCGCCGCCTCGATTGATAAAAGTGTGGACGTGTTCTTTGAGGAGCAAATCGTCAAAAGCCCCCACTTTTTTCATCAGGGCAAATAAGTTATAATAGCAGCCGAAGAAGACGTGCAAACCCATTTCAACGTGATTGCCGTCTGGATCTACCCAACTGCCGACTTTGCCGCCGACAAAGGGGCGGGATTCAAAAATTTCTACTTCGTGGCCGGCTTCCACTAAATCGACTGCTGTGGTCATTCCAGCCAGTCCCGCACCTGCGATCGCAACCCGCATTTTACCTATCCTTTACAGTATTTTTACAAATTGTAACAAAATTTAGAATTTCCGAAACATTCAAAGTTCATAAATGCCGATCGACACTTGTACAGCCCTCTGAATTCTGGCTAGGACATCGGCACTAATTTGACCATAAGGGCCTTGTTCTAGGAATGTCTGCCGCAAAGCAGAAACGTTTTCACCAGAAAACGAGCGAGAAGCCCCTGGCTTTAGACATGGGGAGGAAAGCGGCTGCGACTTCAGTCGCCTTGAATTAAAATCCATAGGAATAGCCATCTTTTTTGTGAATAGATTTGCAATATTTATGACTAATTCCTGCTACTCTTCCCGTCGTTGTGGCGATGTCGAACGAACCGGATGCGCGGCAAAGAATTCGTCCCACATAGGTGCCGACCTTCTTGCCTGCTGTGACGGTAGCGCTGACAATATCGCCAGGCAAGAAAACCGAAATGGATTTGCTTTCTCGACTTGTGACGAATTGGGAAGCCAAACTTATCTGTGCCGCACATTTGTCGAGTACCGTGTCCTGCTGCCTTAATTAGCAGCGGTTGAGAAGTCAGCACTTTTAATTCTTCGACTTTGCCTACACTTGCAGCATCTAACCAGTGAGTTTTAGCTAAATTTAATCGAGTGCGGTTGAACTTTGTTAGACCACCACTGCCTGTAGAAACAAGCAAGCCATTCATACGAAGTCGGTTAAATAACGCCCAGCGAGTTGAATTGACTGCTGCTGCGTCTTTTAAAGACCGCTTTGCTTGAGATAGAATTCGCTTCAAAATTTCTGGCTTTTTGGAGAGGAATTGCTCAATATCTTGAGTTCCCTTCCGAGTATTACAATTTTCGCAAGCAAGGCAAAGATTAGAAATACGATTAGATCCGCCTTTGGCTTTAGGATGAATGTGTTCGACTTGTAGCGGTGTATCCGTAACTCCACAATACGCGCACTTCCTATCCCATTTATTCAACAAGTATTCGCGGATTTCGTAACCACATAAAACGCCTTGCTGGTACTCCAGTCCACTAATTTCTGGATTTTCTAGTCGTTGTAAGTCGAATCGCACAAGTTCTTGAGCAATAGAACTAATGGGAGCGACTTTCATTAATCTAGTTACCCATGTCAGGATTGTTTCGACACGATGTTGCAAGCTTGGAGCCAGCCATCCTTTAGGGCAAGTTCTATTTAGAAATCTAGCCTTTCGATAACGAGTATGGCGATTTCTCCTGGCTCTACGCAGTGAACGGCGAGACTCCAAACAGGCTTTAATTGATTGACCGGGCGTGAGTTAGTTCTGCACCAAAGATTACGTTTTCTCCTTCGACTAATGCAATGCCCGTGGTTTTGGAGCCAGGATCTATTTTAAGAGTGATGGGTTGTTGGGATACCGTTACCTCTACTTTGAGAATTAGCGTGAATGGATACCTTTTGAAAACAGCAGCTTTGCCAGTGGTTAGCAATTTACGAGCCATTCCTGGGCGGATTGGATTGAGCGGTCGTTTTTGGGTATCAAGTACAAAAACGAAATTAGACATAAAGTCCTCCATTGCTGGGTAAAGTTCGCTCCCTTGAATGTTTTATGAGCTTGTTGTGTCAAAAGCACTGGTTTAACCCCGCCCGAGCCTGTTTAACTTTTGGCGATAGAGCGGAAAACTAGCGTCGCATTCTCCGGTATCATGACTCAAAAAACGGAGGTCTAATCCTGTCTCTGGTAAGGTTCGAGCTTTCTTCTTGAACCGCTCGGAACGAGCCGGACTTCCCAAAAGCCCCCGCTTTTAAGCGTGGGGTTCCTTACATACAGCTAGAGAATCAGCTTGCAATCCTCCCTCACCCACAGGAATCAAGACGCGAGTTGGATTTTCTACTCTTGCAAGGTTACTCGTGAAAGGAACAACAATGACAGAATCCGTAAACTCGTTGCGGATATCGGGAGAAACCACAACTACAGGTATTTTTTTGGTATCTCCTAACTGACGCAAAGCCCTTGAAAGATAAATCTCACCTTGGCGAGGATAAGTTTTTCCTGTTGAGTTAGAGTCCATCGCTGCTCCATGTTTCTTCTATCTGTTCCTCTACAAAATTAAACCACTCTTTTTCCTCCTCAATATCTTCTGGGCTGCGGTTTTGATAAAACTTCCGCAACTTATCTTCTATTTGCTTAGCGTACCAGAGACGGAGAGCTTGTTCGATCGCCTCCGTCCAATTATCAGTAAGTTGGTCTATTTTCTCCGCGAATTCAGCATCAAGGGCGACTAACACTTCTCGCTTTTGAGTAGAATTTGACATAATCATTTTCCTTGCTCATTCAAATAAAAAAAAATGACTGATGACGGTTGACTGCTGACTAATGTTATTGGTTATTAGCAGTCCAAAGCAATTAACAACTGCCAATTAACAACTGCCAACTGCCAACTGCCAACTGCCAACAGTCAACTAACTTCAAAACATCGGCATCAACTGAAGTGGGCCAATTCCCAAGTCTTTAGCAGACACCCAGCGCACCTCAAGCAAAGCGATCATATCCTTAAACTGAGGCTGACCGCGAGAAGCACCCATCAACCCTTTAGCAATAATCAAACCGCACCAACCGTTGGTTAATTTACAGCGGCGATCCCACTTCTTGCGAGCTTCCTGATGCACCGGATCGTCTTCATTAAACTCCCCAAATAAATACAACTCGCCATTTTTAGTTTGCAAAATACCCAAGTCGTATTGCTCATCCTGAAAAGGATTTTCGCCCGGATTAAAACCAATCCCCTTCACGCCTCCAGCTTCTTTCAAATCCTGAATCATAGTTTTTGCCTTCGGATGAGAAGTTTGGATCATCACCACCGGCAAACCATCTCCGGCGGTATTAATATCAACTTCTGCACCTTGGTGAAACTGGACACTTTGGCGCAGGAAATCTACCGTTTCCCAAGGTACGGCGCCGAGGCTCAAAAATGAATTTTGCGGCACCAAATCGTCCCGCAGCAGTGGTTTGTCAAATTCATCATCATCGTCATCATCGTCATCATCGTCATCGCCGAGCATCTGTAATAATTCGTCTGATACATCGGGCATCGTGGAAACTTTAACGGATACCTGTTGAATTTCTCCGTCAGGCTGCGGCACAGGGATGCGGTAGCGGCTGCTAAGAGTGGGAAAAGTGTCTGAACCCAATTTCCGGCGGCCGTTGCGGAAAAAACGATGAAATGCTTCGAGAGCAACTAACATCGTGAGGGCTTCTTCTTCGTAAAGGATCGATCGCAATCCTTCTAAAGGATGTAGGTTGCCGAAATTTGGTTCAATTTCCGATGGAGGCAAATCGGCTAAATCAATTTCGTCGTCGTCGTCGTCCTCATCAATATCTGCTGCACTTTCAAAGGTAACAAACAAACAGTCTTGCCCTAAAAAAGCCTGTTCTAAATCTTCAAAAGATTCATCATTATTGACGACTCGTTCTCGAAACCGTTTCAAGGATTCTAGAGAACGGTAAAGTAAAACTCCGTAATCCATTCTGCCTTGCCCCAATACGGACACGTAGAGGCTGGCGACATCCCACTGATTGATTTCAATAGATATAATTTGGTGTTCGCTCAAAGTCCGCCACGGAGCATCTTGCCAAATTTGAGCAGCTTTTTCCATTAAAACTTCAGCATACTGAGGGGGCAACTCAGGAGGTCTGTTGATGGCGACCTCTTCCATGCCGCGAAATATTTCGTCAATTAGGGGCAATTCCGGCACGTAGTCAATGGAAATGCCTAAATCTTGAAGTACGCCCCGCAGATAAAATTGAATTTCTCGGTTTTTGACTACTATTTTTTGGGGGCGGACTGCGGGAGCCGGACTTTGGGGATGTTCCATTGCCCGTAGCAGGGCCCGGACGAGCGCCTCTGGGCCGGCATCTGGGCCTACCATGTCCATAGCCCTCACGACTCCTTCGGAGCCATCGACCCAGAGAATGCACTCGCCACCAGCTTCTAGAACGTCATCGTCATCTAGCATCATGTGTGAGTCAGCATTAGATAAGGGTCGGCGATCGCCCTCCCACACGCTGGGAATTTGAGGTAAGTTTTGTAGCCGACGAAGAGTAGTGCGATTCAGCGCTGCCATAGAGTAAGCCCGTTGGGTGAAGCATTGTTGCGGTGCCGGTAGCCGGTCAACCGCTGCTTATCAATCATAAACCCTATAGGGGGAGAGGACATCGAGCTGGGGAACGAGGCCCCACGGGAATTAAAAATTAGAAGCTAAAAATTCGGCCTTCAGCATCTAACCTTATGCCTTCTGGCGAATGCCTGTACAATGGAGGGATAAGATTACACTCTTAGCATTAGACAATCTCAGGAGTTCGGCAAATTGTCAGGAACCTCAGCCTAAAGGCATGAGGCTTGAAGGAGAAATCTAACAAGCCGTTCTGACCAGCCTAAGTCTTAACTGACTACGTTTTTCGAGTCACGACACCCTGGGATGCGTAGCTAGTTCCTTGCTCTGTCGTTGAGAGTTAAACAGTTCTAAGGTCACTGGAACAGTGCTTTCAGCCTAACAAGCTCTTAAAACATTGGCGAAGCTAACTTTACTCCGAAAGGAGATTGAGGCAACCATACCTCGCCGGAGGGGCAACCATACCTCTCCACCCCACAAAAGTTTTAACTCAATGTAAAGCCGTCCTAAAAGGACGGGGTTTCTAACCCATATTTCTGATGACTCAAGCCATTTCTGAAAAGCGCGGCATTCAAATGACGGACTCTGCTGTCCGTCAAGTTTTAGCTCTGAGAGAGAAACAAGGTAAAGACCTCTGCTTGCGGGTAGGGGTGCGCCAGGGCGGATGCTCTGGAATGTCCTACGTGATGGATTTCGCAGATCCCAGCACTGTCAAATCCGACGATGAAGTGTTCGACTACGATGGTTTTCAGGTAGTTTGCGATCGCAAGAGCATTCTTTATCTCTACGGTTTGGTTCTCGACTTCAGCGATGCTATGATCGGGGGCGGTTTTCAGTTTACTAACCCCAACGCCACTCAAACTTGCGGCTGTGGCAGTTCATTTTCTACATAAATCGGAAAATAGGGCATTGGGGATTGGTAATTGCTAATTGCTGAGAATGCCTCGGACTGCATTGCTGCGTCCCGCACCCAATGCTCTTTCCAATCTAAAATCTAAAATCTAAAATCTAAAATCGAATGACCCCTGAAGAATTGTTTAAAGACGGTTTCGATCGCTACCAAGCTGGCGAAGCCCCGGCTAATCTGATCCCCGTGTTTAAAGAAGTGTGCGAGAAAGCTCCTAAAAATGGCAATGCCTGGGCTAGCCTCGCGTGGCTTTACCTGTTGGAAAATAAACCTGCACCGGCTCAAAAAGCAGCGAAAACAGCCGTTAAATTGAACCCTCATGACCCCCAAGCTCGCATCAACCTAGCAGTAGCGATCCTCGATCTTAAAGAAAAAGGAGTGCGCCCCCACGTAGAAGTGGCTCAGCAATTAGTGATGGCTTCCGAAGAGTTGCTCGACGAAGTTAAAAAAAATTTTGAAGAAGGATTAAGCCGAAAACCCGACTGGAAGAGTCTCGCCCGCGTTAAACAGTGGCTTCTGGAGCCGTAACGGCGCAAACAAGTCGATTTTGGGGCGGGGATCGAGGAAATCGGCTTTGCGGTTTATTACGACATCGTAATAAATCAATAAATAACTTTATGGAAAACTCAGGAAGTCAGTGCTAGTATTTGAAAACTTAGACGATTGACAAACCCGCTCAGCGGTTTTCAGATTTTACTACGATAATACTAGGAGTTGTAAAAACATGAGCAATGACAGCCACGTTAACATCAAACCCGCAACCCGCAACCACAAAGGTTTCTTTATTCAGCCCGCTTCTTACAAATTGATGAGCATCGATAAATCCGGCTGGGCTTTGATTTGTATGGACAAAGCAGTTTGTCACTATGTAGATCCCGATGATTTGCAATTGCCGAATAAATCAGGAATGTCTGAAGGTTAATTCTAAAGTTTTGAGAGACTTTAAGATGCTTTATTTGAGTAGCTGCCCTCCCTGGAGAGGCAGCAACTTTTTTATTCATACAAAAGTCCGGCAACGCGCAGTGAATCGGGATTTAACGGATAGAAGGATAGAAGGAAGAATTACCAATTCCCGATTACCAATTACCGATTCCCAATTCCCTAATTGTTAGATTTCAAGGCAAAAAGCATCTCAAGCTGAGCAGTTGTCGGTTGTGTAGAAGCTGTGGCGACGCTAACTCCTCGGAGAGAATTGAGCAATTCAGCGACGGGCGGCGAAACTAAATTGGGCTGTACTGCGAGCAAATATTGGTTAGCCCAAGACATGGTTTTTTCCATATCTATGTAAAAGTAACCTTGGTTGACTTGCGGTAAAGAAGTGGCGATCGCCTGAAAACTCGGACTGCTGCTTAACGGTTGCGGTGGCGTCGAAGTAATCACATCAACTAAAGGCCCGCCGAAAGCTACAAACACAGAATTTTCATTCAGCCAACCGTGCCCGAATAAAGTGCCTTGCTGGGGTATTTTCCATTCCGTAACTTCTTTGCCCTCAACGGTTCTAGGGGCGACACTGACTGTAGCATTGCTTTTGGCGATCGCATCGAGTTTTTTCAGGGTTGCTTCTGCAGCAGGGCGATCGCTCGTTTCAAAAATCATCGCCGCCCCCATCCCCAACTGAGACAAAATCCCTTGATCCGAACCGATCGCCCCGATCGCAAATTCCCCATTCATCCAACCAAAAACATCTCGATCCGCATCCAAATCCAACCGCTTAAAACTACTCCTCACCTGCTGAACTCCCCTGTCAACTTCCGGGCTATCTTTAGCCTCGGCTGTCGCTTGCGACCAAATTTGATCGAGTCCCTTGCCGCCGACTAAAGCAATAGTTTCGCCGGGAAATCTGGGTAACAATTTCGATGGGACTTGTGGATTTGGCTGGACGAATTTAGGGTCTAACTGAGCGATAGTTTTTACCCTCAATCCCGCACTATCCGCCCCAATTCCCGCAACCAAAGACTTAACTTGTTTGAACTGCGAAAGCACTGTCCAAGGCAACTGGATATCTGCGGGCAAATTAGCTTTCAATTGCTCAATTGCAGCAGAATAGTCAGCAATATAAACAGTTGCGATCGGATTCTTGACACCAGCACTCTCTGCAAAAAACTTAGTTGTGCTCGGCTGCGTAGCGAGAGAGGGTTCTCCTTTAAAAGTATCGATCGCCAATTCCACAGGCTTTCTCAAAGGAGCCATCACTAATTGGTCGTTCAGCAAAGCCACACTGTAGCGCTTGCCAGTTGGCTCTGCAATCTCATAAATTTTAACTCCTTTATACTCGGTTTCTTGAGTAGTTGCACCGGGCTGAGATTTTAATTTATTCGCAAAATTCCAAGCGCTAATTTTATTTTTGACGCTGACTACAACCAGCAGTTTTGGAGGCTCTGTATTCGTCACAGCATCAGGGGGCAGGAAAGCGACCATGACCCCCCCTAACCAAGGTTTTAAGTCCCTGTCAAAGTCGATTTGAGTGCCTGCCAAGCTTTGTTCTTGAAAGGTCTTCAAACCCTGACCGACCAACTTTTGAGCCCCAGACGTGCCAAATCGCTGCAACTCTGCCAGGGCTTGGGGATTGGGGGAGATAAACGCGGCCATCATTGCTTCGTCGGGTACAACTTTGGCGCTGTCTTGAGGGTTGGATACTTTTTGGCTCAAACCCTGGAAGTAAAAGTAGACCGCAGCGCTACCTGCTGCGGCGATGGAGGCAGCAATTAGAAGCTTTGATTTTTTTGCAGGCATGGTTTGTGTTCCTCGCGTCCCATATCAGTTTAATCAAAATACAGAAAGCTTGTGGGGAGGCGATCGGGCCGGCTCTCTCGTTTTGTATAATCAAAGACAAGTTTGGACGATCGTCTAAACTGCTAGAACTGTGCATTATTGGTAAAAGGTCAGGAACCTTAGCCTAAAGGCATAAGGCTTGAAAGAGAAATCTAGAAAGCCATCCTGACGGGCCTAAGTCCTTCGCGGACTACGTTTTTTGAGTCACGACACCAGGCGGATGCGTAGCTAGTCCCCTGCTCTGTCGCTGAGAGTTAAACAATCTTAAGGTAACAGAGATAGTGCTTTCAGCCTAACAAGCTCTTAAAACAAAGGCGCGTGCTAACTTTACTCCGAAAGGAGAACGGGACAACCATATCCCGACGGAGGGGCACCCATACCCCTCCACCCCGGAAGGGGATTCAAATTAATGTAAAGCCGTCCTAAAAGGACGGGGTTTCAAACCCAATTTTCCGATGAAAGTAGCGATCGCGGGAGCAACAGGATTTGTAGGTAGCCGGCTGGTGGAGAAGCTGCAAGCTGCGGGACATCAAGTGGTGGTTTTGAGCAGGGATGCGGCGAAGGCTAGCCGAGTTTTTCCGGCTTCAGCTTATCCGAATTTGGAAGTTGTCGCCTACACTCCAGCGGAGTCTGGTGATTGGCAAAAGTCGATCGCGGGCTGCGACGCTGTTGTCAATTTAGCAGGGGTTCCGATTGCGGAGGAAAGGTGGACGGAGGCGCGCCAGCAAGCAATTCTGGACAGTCGCAGACTGACGACGGCAAAATTGGTCGAGGCGATCGTCAATGCTAATCCTAGACCATCTGTGTTTGTTAGCGCATCGGCGATCGGCTATTACGGAACCAGCGAAACCGCTGAGTTTGACGAAACGAGCCTCGCTGGAAATGATTTTTTAGCAACAGTTTGCAAAGACTGGGAAGCAGCCGCCCAACCTGCAAAAAATGCGGAAACGCGGTTAGCAATTTTGCGGCTGGGGATAGTTTTGGGAATGGGAGGCGCGTTAGCAAAAATGCTGCCACCTTTTAAACTATTTGCAGGCGGGCCGCTGGGCACTGGGAAACAGTGGTTTTCTTGGATTCATCGCGAGGATGTGGTTGATTTAATTTTGTACGCTTTGCAAAATTCGCAAGTTGAAGGCGTTTTGAATGCGACAGCACCGAATCCGGTGCGGATGAATGAATTGTGTCAAACTTTAGGGGAAGTTTTAAAGCGGCCTTCTTGGTTGCCGGTGCCAGGTTTTGCTTTAGAAATGCTGTTGGGAGACGGGGCTAAACTTGTTTTGGAAGGGCAGAAAGTGTTGCCGAAACAAACTTTAGCTAGCGGTTTTCAATATCAATATCCGACGCTGAAATTAGCACTCGAAGAGATTTTATCGGGAAGTTAGGAACCTACGGAATAGAACCCACCGAATAGAATTCGGGGCTAAACAAACAAAGTCCGAGCTGAGAGGGACTCAAACAAAATTCCTCGTTCCCAGGCTCTGCTGATTGGTGACAACTTAAGACTGAAACCCATAATAAATGTACCTTTTAGTCGAGTCTCGATCCCCCTAAATCCCCCTTAAGAAGGGGAGTAGGGGTTGACTTTGAGAAGAATCTTGTCCCCCCCTTATTAAGGGGGGTTAGGGGGGATCGAGACTTCGATACAAACAAGAGAGACCGTCGGTGTGAGCTTAATTTGTCACCAATCGGCAGAGCCTGGTAACGCATATCCAGAGGCTCTGCCTCGCTTTGCCCGCAAGCAGATGAACCATCAAGAAATAGCAACCGGGTTGACAATTCCCGCCGAACTCCCATTCCTTCAAGCTATCTGCTGGCAAATTGCTGATGTAAAAAAATTGAGTTTCAAGGAAATGCTATGCCGCTACGAATCTGGCTGGCATTATTGGGGAGTTTTGGGAACACCTAGCTTTGAGGAACTGGCTTTTATTCAACAAATCAGCCAACACTATCAGTCTTGGTTAATAGCAGAACTGGGAAGCAGTTTTCCGCCAAAAGCTCCAGAAAATTGGGTAAGTTCTCAAGCAATGTTTAAACGCGAAATCCATCAAAAGATATTAACTGTACTCAGCCACTTGAATGTCGAATTTCTACAGGAATGTCGGGCGTATTTTGGGGGCGGAACGTTGGTAAGTATGGAACACGGAGAATATCGGTTGAGCCAGGATATTGACTTTATGTGTCCGAGGGATGATGGCTACCCTCTCCTGCGCCGCAAAGTTGCCGAAGGAGGCTATGATGCGATTTTTGCTAGTCGCGATTCCCTTGGGGATAGCTTCGCTTCACGCATTGTAATTCCGAACGATATTCAAGCCAACCAGTATGGCATAAGATTTCCTGTTATTGTTGACGGCACTACTATTAAATTCGAGATGGTTTGTGAAGGGCGAATTGAGTTTGGCGAACCCAATTATCCAAATTGGTCGCCTGTTCCTTGTTTGAATCAAATTGATAGTATAGCAGAAAAGTTGTTGGCAAATGCCGATCGACAGCCGAGCGATCGGGTAAATTCTAGAGATTTAATCGACTTGGCTATGCAAAGGTTAGCGACTCCGATTCCCCAAAGGGCGATCGACAAAGCGGAAGCAGCTTATCAAGTTATGGAACCGCTCGATCGAGCGATTCAGTATTTCCAAGATCGTCCCGATTATCGGGAAAAATGCTATGAGGTTTTGAGTATTGCAGAGCCAAATAAAGTTATTGACGGTATCGATTTACTAGCTCAGGATTTAGGCCGGGAAATAACAGTTAGGACATTTACCGAGACTATTTCCTCGTTCCCAGGCTGTGCGCCGAATTGATCTTAAATTTGCATAAAACGGAACTTACCCCGTGTGCGGGGTAAGTTCCATCTGAAACCATTGCGAGGTGAGACTTGCCCGAAGCGTCCAAGTTTTTTGCATGAGTACAATCTGTTACAACCCTTAAGTGGCGGGGTTTTTGCTTAAATTCATCAGAGAACAATACTCTCGCCCTAAATATTAAGAAAATCTTAAATACATGACTGCGGTTGGTCGGCAGTCCTGTCGCTAAAACCGAGACTGGACAAAGAATACAGCCTCCAGAACTACCCCCACAGGGGCTAAGTTCCGATAAAAATAAAATTTTGCCGGATACGTTGTATTAAAACTTGTAAACGTCCGTATCAATAGACTTATGTTGTAAGTCCTGAGCATTGGGTGCTAACTGAATAAAAATTTTCATCCGCGCAAGCTATTGCTGGTGAAAGTTTCTGATCAAAATAATGGATATCAAGTCCACGAACATGGGTTGTGCAAAAAAAGTTTTCTTGCTTACCTCTGCATTTATAGGAAATCGGGGTGGTTTAATATTTCTGATTGCATTTACGTCGAACTCAATTTTAGCAAAGGGTGTGCGTAAGTCATTTTCTAAACAAGATGGGAATTAATATATGAGCAATCTGCAGAATCAGCCAAATTCCGGTCAAAAAACAATTCTTCAACCTTCAGGATGGAGAACAAAGTTTAAAGTAGCAAAACATAGGACAAAAACTCTGATGATTGGCATGGCTTTATTGGGGGGAGTTCTCAAAACAATAGAAGTTTTTGTGAATATATCCCAATTTCCTCAAGCAATATGTAGTCTTACTCCTTTGTGTCCGCCACGGCTAGATGACCCGGTATGGATAGGAACAAAGATAGAGGATGTGTACATAAAGAAATTGAATAATTATGAAATTGAAACTACTTTAGTTGTGACCGATAAGTCTCCATCTGCCAAACAGGAAGAAGATATTTCTGTTCTTAGAAATGTCGATCAAAAACTATCAAAAGCACATCAGCATGACAAAAAAAACTCTGGGCAATTTGAAGCTATTCTCAGAAAAGCCAAGAACGAGCGGAAACCTCTTTGTCTAAAAATTTATGGCAGGCGCAATTTTGCAACCAGTGAGTTCAAGAATATCATTGTTATAGATGAGGATTTTCCTGAAAGCCAAAAGTACGATAGCCTGACATCTAAACAACGCGATGACCAATGTATAAATAAACCAAGACCGACAGATCCAAATAGCGGAAATTAAAAATGAATTAAAAAGCTAGTCGGTAATGGACGATCTAAAAACTCGGTTTTTTCAACAAACCGGGTTTTTAGATAATTTTTGCATCCTCACCGAGATTAGAAACAGAAACCCGGGTTCTGACTCCCCACACGCTAGAAAGAAACCGGGTTTTTAGATAATTTTTGCATCTTCATCGAGATTTTGCTAAGAAACCCGGTTTCTGACTCCCCCGGTTTCTGTTCCTCAAATATTTCATGTTATCATAAAATCACTTGAGAGCCGAAGGGAATGACAATGCAAACCCAAGAAAAACCAGCAATCGAAAAGCAACCCCAAACCGAAAAACGCTACTATACACCAGAGGAATATCTCGCATTAGAAGAAAGTGCGATCGACAAAAGTGAATACCATGATGGGGAGATAGTACCAATGACAGGCGGCACAACCAACCACAACAAACTCGCACTGAATTTTTGTCGCAAATTCCCCTTGAGTGTAAATGGTCAAGATTACGAGACATTTATCAATGACGTGCGCCTGTGGATACCCCAAACTCGCCGCTACGTCTATCCCGATATCATGGTCATTCAAGGAGAGCCAGTCTATCGTGAAAACAACAAAACAATTGTTACAAACCCTCTGGTAATCGTTGAGGTTTTATCCAATTCAACCAAAGACTACGATCGCGGTGGTAAATTTCTCGCCTATCGATCAATCTCGGAATTTCGAGAATACATTTTAATTGACCAATACAGCTATCACATTGAACAATTTGCTAAAAATTCTAATGGCAAATGGGTATTAACAGAATATGATTCAGACGAATCTGTATTAACCCTAGAATCCGTAGAATTTCAAATGCCGCTGAGAGAGATTTACGAACGAATTAATTTTGAAGTTGAAGACGAAGAAGTAAACCAGCCAACAAGTGACATTCAAGAATAAGATCGAGTCCGCGCCAACTTGTTCAAACACCGGGTTTGTGTGGGACTTTTTCTCGATCGTGAGCTTTGAGCAAACTCGCCGGATCGGGCCCAGCGGGGATAATGCAGCCGGGATTGAGCGGGAACAAATTGCCGTAATAATCGCGCTTCACAGCCTCCAAATCGCAAGTGCCAGCAACTCCCGGTAACTGGTACAAATCGCGCAGATAAGCTCCCAAATGCTCGTAATCTTCAATGCGGCGCACATTGCATTTGAACAAGCTGTAGTAAACTGCATCAAAACGGAATAGAGTAGTAAAAAGCCGCACGTCTGCTAAAGTCACCCGATCGCCACAAAGATAACGACTCCTCAAGAGCGATCGATCGATCTCGTCTAAAACAGCAAACAATTCACTGCAAGCCGAGTCATAAGCAGCTTGAGATTGGGCGAAACCGCAGCGATAAACGCCGTTATTCACCGATTGGTAAATCTTCTCATTCCACTCGTCAATTTGTTCTCGCAAATCCAGAGGATAAAGATCCATTTGAGGATTGCTAGCAAACTCGTTAAACTCCGAGTTTAGCATCACAATAATTTCCGAACTCTCGTTATTGACGATCGCCCTTTTCAACTCATCCCACAGCACCGGCACCGTACACCGCCCCTGATAGCCCGGTAAAGCCAACTGGTAAAGTTCCGGCATCGTGTTGCAGCCAAAAGTCTCCGACTCCATCACCCACATTCCCCCTTCAGAGGGATAGACAATAGAAACGGATATCGCATCTTCCAGCCCTTTGAGCGCCCTCGTCACCAGAGTGCGGTGCGCCCAAGGGCATCCCGTACCCACGAAGAGGCGATACCGTCCCGCAGCGGGCCCGTGAGGGTTGTCTGGTGCAGTGCTGACAAAGTTGCGGAAACTGCTGCTGGGGCGAATGTATGCTCCCGTGCGATCGGGCGGCGCTAGTTTTGACATCATTAATTGCCACATTGATGTCCAGACAAATTTGCCTAGTTTGACTGTTACGGATGAAGGAAGCGATTTGTTTTTCACAATGCGATTAAAAGAGGTTTGCTAAACATAATCTGCTTATTTTAACTTACTTTGCGATCGAGGGTTTCTTAGTCCGCGCAGGCGGACTTGGTTTGTGTAGTAGCGATTTCAATCGCCGAATCCCTCTTCACAATTTGTTTTAAGTTATAATAATCTACTAAGTCCTTGGCGCTTAACTTAAATTTATGGATTTCACAGGCACATTAAATCAGATCGTCGCCCTCAGCGTTCAAGATCGGATTCGTCTTGTACAAGCAATCTTAGACAGTATAGCGGCAGAACAGGTTCACCCAGACCTCACAGACTTTCAAAAGCAGGAACTCGATCGCCGAATTGATGATTCTGAAGCAAATCCTGATAATGTGCTGACTTGGGAAGAAGTTAAAGCTTCAGTCAAAGCACGAAAATAAACTATGAATTATGCGTTAGTATTCCGTCCAGAAGTTCGTGAAGAAGTTGATGAAGCATACACTTGGTATGAAAGTCAATCGATTTTAGATTTTAGATTTTAGATTTTAGATTTTAGAATTGAAGCATTGACCCCACGGATAAATTCGGGGGGCAAGTTTCATCGGATACAGGTTTTTTATTTCACCGGTCCTGAGTCTGCTTTCGGAATGAATCCGGGGGTTTGTATCCTGGATGCTTTCGGTCAGCAAGTAGGACTTGGTGACGAGTTTTTAGACTGTATTGACGAAATGCTCGATCGAATTTGCCAGATGCCGGAGTCCTATCCAGTTGTCTATCGCGATGTTCGGCGCTCGGTGGTGCGTCGCTTTCCCTATGCTGTGTATTATCGCATTGTATCAAGCCGAGTGATAGTGACCGCCATTTTTCTGGCGTTGCAGAGACCCAACAGCATGGCAAACGCGAACCTAACAAGTTCCCTCGTTACCATGCTCTGCCTTGCTGTTTTCCCTCGCGTGGGAACGACTTTTCTAGTATCTATCCGAGGCTATTTCGCCATAAGCTCGATCGATCAATCGGCGAGCAACCGTCTGAATTCCCGTATGTTCGTAATAATTGGTAGTCATGTCTAAAAACGCCGCCACATAATCCAATTTGTCATCGGTAATATCAATGTATTGCTTGAGATTGCCTAAAACTATAGCGGGAGTTAAGCCGCGAGACTGTACTAAATTGTTCATCCAACCTTGGGCTGAAGCGAAAGTAGTTGTCACAAATCCAAATTTGGCTGCATTATTAGCGCCGGGAATTAGATTGCTGATATTTTGGAATGTTGAGTTTTGCTGCAAGGTTGAAGGATTCAATCCGCCTATGGTATTTTGTGCTACTCTAATGAAGTCCGGGCCGAGGGGAATTAAACCGTCAGCACAAACTAAAGCAGCCATCCGCATCAGAGATTCGTCTTTGTAATGGGATAAATAATTACCAAAGCTTCCCACATTGTTAAGGGAAATATTGTTAAGTTTGCAGTAGGCTATTAGCTCGATCGCCACTTTGACGCACAAGTCGATCGTTTGAGTTGTGTCAGCTTTGGGAGTGAGGCGGTTTAGAAAGGAAAGAAAGCCGATGTTTTCGCCGATTTTATTCGCCATAGCCGTTGCACCTAACGCACTGTCGGCGCTGTCTGCTAACTGGTAAAGCCTGACTACGCCTTGATATGGCTCGTTGGGGTTAGCGTAAAGCTCGATCGCGCGATCGCGAATTTTCCCCACTAATTTGCGCTTTGTTTCCCCTGTCACCGCTTCAATAGTATTATCAAAACCCGTGAGATTATTCCACTCCCCCGGAACCACAAAATCGAGGGATTTGAGCATCATCACAGTGACGCCACCCGACGGCAAATTGTCAACCAATTCCACAATAGATTTGCTCATCACAAACTCCTGAATAGCCCGATTTAAAGTGTTCTTCCAATTACTCCAACTTCGGGAAATCCGATTCCAGATTCCAGATAAATTTCCCAGAACTAAGTAGGTAAGCACAAATAAATATTACACGACAATATCCAGTTTTGCAATCCTCTGAGCTTTTCTCTCTTCTCTAACTCTGCGTTCTCTGTGCCCTCTGCGGTTCATAAAAAAAAGTCTTTACCACAAAACATTTGCATTTCACTCGCCCGCACAAAGTTAAGTTTCATTATATTGACAACTCAAAATCCTCGCACTGTGTTACAATAATTGGCGCCAAATAGAAAAACATAAAACATGACGGTTGCAGTTAAAAAAACTCCGGGATTAGCCTCGCGTTTAGTAAATGGCGTACTCTCCATCAAGCCTTTGGCTAATCTAGCCAAGCACCAAGCGCGGGAAATGATGATAAAAAGAGGAGAAAAAATCGGAGTGCATTGGCGACAAGAATCGCAAGCACTTTTGTCCCGGAATTGGGATGCAGAATTGCTCAGCGTCCAAAATCCCGATCTTGTTTACCCGAAATATTATCTAACTTCATTCCACGCTTATGAAAAAGGTAATATGAGTTGGGAAGCTGCTACAGAAGTTGAAGTTGCAGCCCGTACAGTTCACGCCACAATTTGGCCGGAAGCGGGTGCAGAAGGCGATGCAAAACTCCGCGCCAGCTATCACGAAGTCATCAAATCTCAGATTGCTTCTTCACCGCGAGATATTGTGGATTTGGGATGCAGTGTGGGAATGAGTACCTTTGCTCTTGGGGAGGTTTACCCGGAAGCGAAGATGACTGGGGTGGAGTTGTCGCCGTATTTTTTAGCAGTTGCTAAATACCGTTCTCAACAGCGAGAATCCCAATCTTTAAATCAAAAATCTCCGACTTGGGTTCACGCGGCTGCTGAATCTACTGGTTTGCCGGCGGCTGCTTTTGATTTAGTTTCTATTTGTTTAGTTTGTCACGAATTGCCGCAGAAAGCTACTAGAGAAATATTCCGGGAAGCGAGGCGTTTGCTGCGTGTTGGTGGACATTTGACAATTATGGATATGAATCCCCAGTCTGAAGTTTATGCCAAAATGCCTCCTTATATTTTAACTTTGCTCAAGAGCACGGAGCCTTATTTGGATCAGTATTTTGGGTTGGATATCGAGCAAGCTTTAGTTGATTCCGGTTTTGCACAGCCGACAATCACTTGCAATACAGTCCGACACCGGACTATTGTTGCTGAGGCAATAAATAGTCCGGTTTGATGTTTGAAAAATGTTTGCGGTCTAATAAAAATTTTAAGTCTATTATACCGCAAATGCGTTACAATTAATAGTTAGCCTGCTTCATCCTATGGCTGAGAAACTTCCAGTAAAGCTATGTATCAGTCTCCGAGGCTCATCAGGAAGCAGTAAAGTGATCGCATATCTAATTGGTCTTGAGTAGTTACAATCAATTATAAATTAACAGGTTACTGCAAATGTCTGAGTTGTCGAGCATTGACAAAGTAAAACTTGAAAAAATGTTTGAGATGGAAGGTGGTTATGTTCTTGATTTTTCAAACATAACTTTCCGGGAATTCATAATTGACAATACAAACATTGACATATCTGACGGCAAGTACGATTACGCTAGCGGCTCTAAAGCTAATCGATTAAAAGCCTTTTGGGCTAAAGAAGCTAACTATATTGTTGGAAAATTAATTTCAGCTTTGTTGGACTATTGGAAAACAAAAAGACTGATAAATCACAGAGAAATAAGCCAAGCCGAGCAAGCCTTGTTTGATGATTGCTATACAATAGCAAAACGACTTAAGCAAGATAGCATTGTTGAAAATATTGATGCAATTCAACCATATTCTACTGACAAAGAGTTTTCTGTATTAGCAAAATCAATAAGGGAAAGTATTCAAAATAATGAGCCAGAAGTAGCATTAGATAGACTGCATACTTATGTGGTGAAGTATACAAGGCAGCAATGCGATAAATATGGAATCAGTTATGACAGGGACAAAGCATTGCATAGCCTTTTTGGAGAATATGTAAAGTATCTAATAAAGAACGGCTTTATTAAGTCACAAATGACCGAAAGGATTCTAAAATCTTCGATTTCAATTCTGGAGTCTTTTAATCATGTTAGAAACGACCAAAGTCTGGCTCATGACAATCCTATTTTGAATTATCATGAGAGTGTTCTGATATTTAACAATGTTTCAAGCGCGATTAAGTTTATAGAAGCCATTGAAAAAGAAAGATCAGAAGTTGACGAACAAGACGAAGTTCAAGCAGAGTGGGATGAGATTTCCTTCTGAAGAGGTTTGCTGTTTTTGTCAATCCGCACCCTAACAATCGTGTTGCAAAAGTTATCGTTCCTATTTACAGGATACCCCATCCTGGTTAAATACTTCCTCGATCTCTAAGTCCGCGCAGGCTGACTTCGTTTGTATAGTTGCGGTTTCAACCGCTAGATGCTCTTTTTACTGAGATTAACATATCGCGCTATGCTACCGTAGATACTTTGTCGTACTCTTCACTGTGTTTTTGCACTGCATCCCAGATATCAACTTTTTGCTGAAGATTAAGCCACAGTTGAGGGCCATTCCCCAACGCTTTCCCAATGCGAATTGCCATATCTACTGTAATTGGTCTTTGACCTAAAACAATTTCGTTGACACTGCGACGGGATACACCAAGTATCTCAGCAAACCTGGTTTGAGTCATTTCAATATCTTCAAGCACATCTGAAATGACCTCGCCCGGATGTACTGGTCTTACTTTCCTCCCTTGAATAATGTCTTTTATGTCTTTCATGCAACTTTCCTTTCGGTTTAAGTTAAATTATTAGATTTTGTTTTATGGGCTAGTGATAATCTTCGAGATATATATCGTATGCGTTGTTATCCTGAAATGTAAAAGTTATACGCCAGTTACCTGATACCTTTATTGACCAAGTTCCCTGTCTATCACCTTTAAGCTCGTGTAAATCATAGCCTGGTATTCTAATATCATCTATAATTATTGCTGTATCTATTACTTCAAGTCTTGCTCTTGTCCTTTTTTCAACTTCTTTAGGAATTCCTTTTGCATTGCCTTCCCTCAATAATCTTTCTAATGCTTTATTTTTAAAAGTTTGTATCATGTGAAATAATCCTTCAATCAAGGCTGAATATCCAGTTCATAGCACTTATATATATTAATTAAAACTTTTTGTAACTTTTGAGATTACTTTACTAATGTAACCTATGAGGTTACAGATGTCAAGCCTAAAATGATTGCAAAAGCAAAAATCGCTCCAATCTAGTAACAGGGCTGGATCTGGGAGAACGAAAAAGTGCTCGTAGCGGCTGAGCTAAGCTGATGGTGTTGGCGGTCAATGACGCTCCAAAACTGGATTCGATCGCAATAGCGGTAGAATTAACACTTAGACAGCAGTCTGAGCTAGAAGATTTTGATAGAACCCTAAAAGAAGGACATCTTCATGAACCCGACAGCCCCCTCTCAAAACGTCATCGATTGTTTGCAGGTAATCTTGGATGCCACTGCATCGAAGAATTACGAGCTTTTTACTACAGTGGGGGATGCAGGCTACAAAGCGAGCATTACACAACAAATGTTTGACGATGTTAGCGAGCAGCTTGCTTCCCGCATGAAAAAGGGATACTCATTTAATTATTTTGGTGAGATAAAACAAGGTAATAGTCCGATTTATTTGTGGAAGCTGAGTTTTGAAGATGGTGGAGATGAATTTGTGGCACACATGACTATGAATGGAGACAAAGTTGCTGGGATTTTCATCGAATAACATATCTTGCTTGATATCATTTCCGGTTACACCGGAATAGTAAATTCCAGTTCACTGTTGACTGTTGACTGTTGACTGTTGACTGTCAACCGTCAACCGTCAACATCATTACGGTGTAACCGGAAATGATATGACAGGGTGTTTCACTCTCATCTAACGCCGATCGCCCACAACCGTTAATCGAAACCGATCGGGCGGCACAAAGGTGATTCCCCGGCGCACCGGACGAATAGGTTGATCGAGATTCGATACAAACTCACGGGAAGACAGCACCGTTGCTAAAACCAGCTTCATTTCAAACATCGATAACGCCATCCCGATGCAGCTTCGACTCCCGCCTCCAAACGGTAAAAATTCAGAGGCGGAAAACTTGCGATCTAAAAAGCGATCGGGATTGAACCCGGCGGGATTTTCGTAGGTTTCAGGGCGACGGTGCGCCAAATAGACACAGGGGATTAAAATCGTTCCCGGTTGATATGTATAGCCTTCGAGTTCGATCGTCCGTTTCACCTTGCGCGGCTGCGAAATTAAGGCAATTGGATAAACCCGCAGCGCTTCCTTGCAGACTGCTGTTAAGTAGGGCGACTGCGAAAGTGCGATCGGATCGGGATTCTCCCCTAATTCATCCAATTCCTTCCGCAACCTAGCAAGGCATTCGGGAAACTGATGCAGCCAGTAAAACGCCCAAGTCAACGCCGATCCAGTCGTTTCATGTCCCAATAACAACAGCGTCATCAACTGATCGCGCAATTCTCGATCGCCGATGGATTCGCCGGTGTCGTCGCGGGCCATCATCAACACCGACAGAATATCCGTGCGAGACGAATCGAGAGAATGCGATCGCCTCTCGGCAATTTCCGCATAAATCAGCGAGTCAATCTCCGCCATCTGCTGCAAAAACTGCCCCCACGGACTCCAAGGCCCCAAATTTTGTTGCAACGGTTCAAAGAAAAATTGTAGGGAGTACAGCTCAGAGGTGATCGCCTCTAAAAGCTTGCTGAGCAATTGTTTCAGGCGTTCGTAGCGCTCTCCCGGCACTAATCCAAACACGACTTGCAAGATTACTTCCAGCGAAATTTCTAACATTTCTTCGCGGACTGCGATCGCATCTGGGGCTTTCCAGTCGATCGTGTGCTTTTGCGTCAAATCAACAATCAAATGCCCTTGACTGTGCAACTGTTCCCGATGCAGCGCGGGCATTAATAGCTGTCGCTGTCGCAGATGTCGCGACCCTTCATTCATTATTATGGATTCATTTCCGACCAGGGGGCGAAATACGTTGGTCACTTTGCCAAACTCAAAGGCATCGGCTAAGGTCGTAAACACCGCCTGAATCGCTTCTGGACTGCCCAGAAACACCACGGGGGGGGAAGCGGGCCCCAACACGCGGGCGGTAAATGTATCGCCGTATTTGGCCGAGTAGCGATCGAAAAATGCGATCGGGTCAGCTACCAGCGAAAGCGTTTGGAACAAAGCAGGAGAACGAGATCCGGTAGGCAGCGTCATTCGATTTTAGATTTTAGATTTTAGATTTTGGATTGACTTGCGCGAGATAAATTCGGGGGCGTGAGGATTTTAGATTTTAGATTTTGGATTGATTCCACGGATAAATCACGTGGCGGGTACCACCTTTGAAATTCGCTTGTCATTGAAAAACTGGCGATACAGCAATATTTCTAGTGTATTATCGATCGACCTTGCAGCCTGAAATTTATCTGCGATCGATTGCGAAGGCAAGTAGCAAAAATAGTAATGCTATCGAGATCGATCGCAGATTGTATGGCTAGCTTCCCAGCCTAAACTGCTAAAAGTTGTAGTTTTAGATAAAATGGATGCTAGCGATCGTGTGTTTGGCTTTCTGCTCACGAAAATCAAATGACCGAAAGCATCCAGGATACCCGCCACGTGATTCATTCCGAAAGCAGACTCAGGACCGGTGAAATAAAAAACCTGTATCCGATGAAACTTGCCGAACGTATTTATCTCGCGCAAGTCAATGCTTCAATTCTTTAATCTAAAATCTAAAATCTAAAATCTAAAATCTAAAATCGATTGACTTTGGGATACAATTGTTGTAAAAGCTGGTAGCCAGTTGGCTAAATTTGTTATGACATTAACATCCCGTGTTGTTCATAGCGACCCCGATATTCTGGGGGGAACCCCTGTTTTTGTTGGGACTCGTGTACCAATGAGAACCCTACTTGATTATCTTAAGGCTGGTGATTCATTAGAGGTATTTCTCGACCATTTCCCTAGTGTCAGTCGAGAACAGACAATTGCAGCTCTTGAATTAGCAAAGGAAATGCTGACAGCCTATGCGAATCCTGCTTGATGAATGTGCCCCACGACCTTTAAAACGTGAACTTGCTGATTACGAGATACGCACAGTTGTTGAAATGGGATGGTCAGGAAAGAAGAACGGTGAATTGCTGCTGCTTATGAGTCAAGAAGGCTTCACGATTCTGCTCACCACAGATCAAAATTTGCGCTATCAGCAAAACTTGCAGCAAGCTGGAGTTGCAGTCGTTGTTCTTGTAGCATCGAGCAACAGGCTTCCTGATTTACTTCCTCTGATACCAGATGCTCGTAACGTGTTGAATACCATTACTCCGGGGGAAGTGATTGAAGTCGGAGGTTATTAAAAGTTCTCTAGGCGACGCAGCAAAACAACGCCCATGCACCCCACCGCACAGAGGTTATGTGTTGGGAACGGAGGTAGTCTGCGGCGGGTAATTAACACCGTTAGATCGCTCTATTCCTGCGAGGGTGGGTTCGCAGATTGTACGGCTAGCTTCCCAACCTAACATGACTGTTTTACGCTCTACTCCCCAGCCATAGCCACCGATTTCTCCAGATTCTCGAATGACTCGGTGACATGGAATTAGATAGCCGATAGGATTGTTACCGATCGCATTTCCTACAGCTCTAGCAGCAGTTGGGCGTGCTACCATTTGAGCTATAGTTTGATAGGTCGCGATCGCACCAAATGGCAATTTCAAAAGTGCTCGCCAAACTTGAATCTGAAAGTTAGTGCCTTTTACCAAGAGCGTTAGTGCTTTTTGCTCGCTGAGAGTTTCTGAATTGAAAATCAGGTCACGCAATGATTGAGTGGCTTGCTCATCACGAATGATTTCAGCATTTTTCCAGGTCAATTGCAGTCTTTGTGCGGCGTTTTTTTCGTTTGTTGTATCCAAGAAATAAAGATTACAAATACCACGGGCAGTTGTCGCGATTAGAGATGTGCCAAAAGGGGTATCATGAATGCCATAGCGAATTTGTAAACCTGCTCCGCCTGCTTTGAACTCCCCTGGTGACATTGCTTCTAAGTTCACAAATAAATCGTGCAATCGTCCGGGACTCGATAGTCTCACGTCCAATGTTAGGTCGAGAAGGCTTTTAGTCTGAGTGATTTTTGACTTGGCATATTCAACTGTCAGATATTGCAAAAACCGCTTGGGGCTAATGCCGGCCCATTGAGTAAATAGCCGTTGAAAATGATATTCACTCAGTCCTATGTGTTGGGCCACAGTTGCCAGATTGGGCTGGTTCAGGTGGTGTTGTCGCATAAAGGCGATCGCCCGAGCAATCCGGTGATAATCTTCGCTAGCATAGACACTCGCATTCTGCATCGAAATCATCTAGTCTAAGTCAAGGGAATTTTGATGTTTCCTTACTTTAGCGATAGAGTAGGCTCAAAGCCACCCGTTTCTTGCGGTGAATGCAGCCAGTCAGCCGATTTTAGATTTTAGATTTTAGATTTTAGATTGAAGAGATTGAAGAGATTGAAGAAAGCGACCTCATTGCTAAACCCGGGGGCTTGCGATTTTAGATTTTAGATTTTAGATTGAAGAGATTGAAGAAAGCGACCTCCTATCGTTTCCGGTTGGGTGGGAATGATCGAGTCAAGGTCAATAATTCCACATTCCCCCACGGATCACTCCCCACTCCCCATCATTCCGGTGTTACCGGAATTGATATCACCCTCCGCGCAACTGCGTCACCAAGTGAACTAATTCGGGTAAAATTAGCTTTTCCACAGCTAGTTTCACGCCATTGCTAGAGCCCGGAAGAGAAAAGACTAACTTGCCTTGATACACGCCTGCAACAGCGCGAGAGGCGATCGCCCTCGAACCAATTTCTTGATAGCTCAAAAACCGAAATATCTCCCCAAATCCCGGTAAAATCCTGTCAAGCAAACTCTCCATCACATCATAGGTCGTATCTCGGGGAGCGATGCCCGTGCCGCCGTTAAAAATGATTGCATCCACATCTTCACGCTGGGAAAAAGCCTGCATTTGCAATACAATTTTTGCCGCATCATCTTTAACAACAGTGTAAGCTACCACAGAGTGACCCGCATCTTTTAGCAGCTTCTTAGTTAACAAGCCGCTAGTGTCTGTTTCAGCAGAGCGCGTGTCGCTAACAGTAATGATAGCGCAATTTACGGTTATTTTAGATAAGTCGGGGTGAGGAATTTGCGTCATATAACAGATGTTGAAGGAAAAAGCAAGAAGCAAGAAGGAATCAGGAAAAGGGAAAAGGGAAAAGGGAAGAGGGAAGAAGTCATTAGTTAGTTGTGATTTGTTCGTTGTTAGTTATTCATTATCAAATAATTAATAACCAATAATATCAAATCCGTTAGCATCGGAATAGTAAATTAGAGTTCACTGTTGACGGTTGACTGTTCACGGCGTCAACAGTCAACCGTCAACAGTCAACATCATTCCGGTGTTACCGGAAATGATATAACCAATGCCCCATACCCCATGCCCCATGCCCTATTCCCATCAATTATGCCTTGCTAAATCCTAAGCCGTTTGATTCCGAGTAGCGTTCCATGAAACGCATAAATCGATCCCATTCTTCGGGACTTCTCATTAGATAAAGAGCTTCCAAACCAGCAGGCTGACCGTTGATGAACTTAGCCTTAACCTCGCGAGTGAGGAGTTCGCCTTCGTCGTCGATCATGTACATTCCAGTAATGTCTTCGGTACTGGTGCTGCTGAGAGCTTTGGGATTTTCAAAGATAAACGTGGCAGTGCCTTGAGCTCCCGTTTTAGAACGGGTTAGGCGCACTTCGGGTACAGCATCTTCGTCTATACCCCGAGAGAATTGAATTTTAGCCATAATCTGACAGTGGAACCTTAAGGATTGCTTAATTTCTTAATGTTTAATCATAAAACGATTCGGGTACTCGCAAATCAAGACTTGGGAGAGTGGGAGTGGCCGAGAGTTGGCGAGAGTGGGTGAGAGTGGGAAATCGGAGACAAGGGAGAGGGGAGATGGGTTGGTTCTTCTGAGATATTGCACCATTCTCAATAATCCTTTCAGGGCGGGCAGGATGCCCACCCCACAAGAAAATCTACTCTTTGTGGAACAGGCCGGAAAGCCTGTTGAGCGAGAATGGTGCAAGATGTGAGTTCTTTGTACCCCAAGTTATCCTCTCCCTTCTCTCCCAATTCCCTTAGACGATGTAAGGAGAGTTAATTGGCTCGGCCCGCTTTGTGGCTACCAGAGTTTGGTAGATGAGGGCGGATATCTCGCCGCGGGTGATGTCGTGGGCGGGGGAAAGCTTTTCGCGCGCGGGATAGTTGACCACGAGTTTGCGCTCTGTGGCGGTTGCTATCTCGTCGGTGGCAAAACTGGGAATCTGAGATCGATCGACATAAACGCTCAAAGAATTGGGGTTGCCGCCCGCCCACTGCAAGCCGTTTACCAAAGAAACGATCGCCTGAACTCTAGTCAAATTCTGCTCCGGGCGAAACGTGCTGTCTGGATATCCAGCCAAAAAGCCAGCTCGATTAGCTTGGTCGATCGCTCCCTTGGCCCAAAAATCCGCCGCCACATCCTTAAAAACCGTCGCCTCACGGCGCGGCACCAATTCAAACGCCTTCGCCAACATAGCCGCATACTGAGCTCTAGTTACAATCTCGTAAGGTTGAAAAGTGCCGTTGGGAAACCCGCTAACAATATTCATCTTTGCCAAGCGATCGATAAAATCCTTAGCCCAATGCGTGTTGGTGTCGCTGAACTGTAGCCCGCCAGGAGTCGGAGTTGCCGTCACATTGCCCAAATCAAATAAACCTTTCATCCGCGAAGAATTGAGCTGATTTCCCACCGCAGAAATCTTAACCCCAGTCGCGTTTTGCAAGTCTAATTCACCGTTATTCTGAAAAATATTGCCGCCCAAATCTTGAGCAGTACCAATATCTGGCAGCGACTTCCCCACCGCAGTCAAACCGTCTTCCGTATTTTTTTCGATGCGATTTTTGCGTAAAATCGGCTTAGATTCCCCTGCTAAAACTATACCGGAGCGATTTTCCAAAATTTGGTTATCAGCAATCAAAGGAGCCGACTGAGCTTGCAGAGAGATGCCGAAACCCGTCTTTTGAAAAATATTGCGCCGTATTACTCCCTTAGCAGTTCCCGCCATAATTACGCCAGCGGCTGAGTTTTCCACAAATATGTTGTCGAGAATCGCAGGATTAGCAGTGCCCGTGGCAAACACGCCTTCGCCCTTGCAAAGCGTGAAAGTGCAGTTAGCCACAGTCTGAGAAGTTGACTCAATCCAGACTCCCGTGCCGCGACTATCAAGATTAGTGACAGTTACTCCGCGCAATTGGGAATTAGTTGCTAGTAGTATGGTGATATTTTGGCTTGCAGCGGTGGGACTGACAAATTTGCCGCTTCCTTGAATTAGAGTGCCGGTACCTTTGTTAGTTTCATTGCCAATAACTTTTACTCCCGATGGAATTTCCAAGGGGAATTTTTCGCCGCTAGCAGCGCTGTAAGTTCCCGGTGATAACTGAATCGTAGTTCCCGACGCAGCGCGGGCGATCGCCCGCGCTATAGTTTTGAATGGAGCCGATTGGGTGCCGGCTGCGGAATCACTGCCTGTTTGCGGGTTGACGTAAAGTGTTGTCATGTTTTTGTTGAAGAGATAATTGGCGATCGAGCTTTTGTGCAATTTTCATTGTCTGTGAACTTGACCCTGGATCTATATTCACCTTTGATTGCGGAGATTATTTAATTGCACGATATCCGCACCATCACCCATCAGGAGTGGCAACCGCAAGGGGATTCGCCCTACAAAAGACTGTATTTTTCGTTCCCAGCAACAGCAGAACCAGACTTATTTAAGAAGTCCCGGATATAGGGATACTATTTTTTCCAGATGTTGCCAAAACCACTAAAATTTCGATCGCCTCCACCGGAAAATCGAACGTTTTGCTGTCATATTATGTCCGGTAGATTCCCTCCGCTTCGCTTCGCCCAAAATCAGGTAGGGGCGGGTTCACCAACAATATCTGCCAATAATTAACAATCTCAAAAACCCGCCCCGGCTGGGATATTATGGTCAATCGATCGGACATGATATCATGTACGATCGAGCGAGATTCCCTTGCCAAAAACCTTAACCGCTTCAGCCAAATCAGTTTCACCCATTAAAATGCAGCGTCTTAGCAAATCGATATCCAGCGTTTCCAATCCTGACAGTTGACTCTGAATTACTTGCTCGTAGCCATCTTCCCGGAGATGATACAGTCGCAGCGTGCCATCTTCCCAAAACCAGATTTCAGGCACGCCCAAAGCTCGATATTTTGGCAACTTGCTCAGTCCACCGCTAGTATAAACTACCTCGATCGACAAATCGGGAATCAACTTAGGTTCTCCCAAACAAAACGATTTGTCTGCTTGAGTAGAAGCTTCTCCCGCTTTCTCCTGAGTCATTGAACCAGATGGGTAAAACTTAATACCTTGTTGCAGCAGAAAAGTGGTCACTAAGTAACCAATGATTTCCGAAAAATTTTCGTGTTGGAATCCCGGCATCAGAATCTCGATCGCCCCTGCAAAAAAAGACAACTTTATGCCAGGAGAATTTTCCGAAACCTTCTGGATTAACTTGAATTGCTCCCAAGTGCCGTTGAGCACCACTCGCCCATCGAAAGTTTCCCGATCGAGAATTTGTGTCATTGAGCTACACCATTATCTCTTATGGGGATTATAACGCATTGGGCGATCGCTCCTAAAGAATCTCCATACAGCAATTGTAGCTTCAGAATCCGAACAGTTCTTTCTAGTTCCCAGGCTCTTCCTGGTAACGCATATTCCAAAGCTCTGTCTCGCCTTAATTCCCAGTCAATTTCACAATACAAGACGCATCCAAAACCACTACAATTTCATTCTGAAAAACAGCACAGCTTGTCATTGCTGAAGCTAAAGCGGGAATTTTCCCTTGTTTGAGAGAAAGCATCGCCTGCGGTGTAGAATCAAAGTCATCGATCCAGCCGTAGTCCTCTACATAATCAAGAGTCAAAGCATTGCGATCGAGCATCCAAAAATCAACTCCATATTGATTAATAAAATTTTGCAATACAGCTCGATCGGGAGTGTATTGAGCGCGAATTAAATCGTTAACTCGCTGCCGATATTTGCTGTAGTAGCCTTTCTGATACGGCACTGCATATTCCTTTGCCACCAGAACAGAACGCTGACTAAAGGTTGGCAAATTATCAGTCTCTGCCGCGATTGAAGCAATCAAGATATCTTTAGGTTGTTGCTCAAAAAATTTGTACAAACCCGGCATTTTACCTTCTACATACCCGACTGTGGGAAAATTTTCGACCAAGCAGGGATAAAGAACAACGGCGATAGCGATTGTGGCTGTCGTAATTAGTGCAACGATTTTTTTTACATCAAATGTTGTTGCGCTTTTTAATGCCAAATGACCGAATCCATCGATAATTAAAGTTAGGGAAATCGCACTTATAAAAACAATAATAAATCGCAAACTGTATGCCGTATAACGACCCGGTTGATACAGCTTAAAAATGGTAGCGTGAGCCGAAAGAAACATCGCCGAGGATGCTAAAAATAGCTGAAGCAAAAGCCAAATTTGGCGTTGAATCTGATTTGCTAAGGGAACAGCCGATCGCAAAAACAGCAGCAGCGGAAATAACAGCCCGACACAGTGAGTTACAGGTGTAAACAGCGACTTGGGAAACATCCCGCTGCCCCGCCCTGTCAACCAATAATCTTTGGGGTTGGGACGAAAAAAAGCATTTCTGCCGTCTGGTGCAAATTCGCCCATTTGCTTCGCTTCTGCTGCGGTATAAGTTGGGCCAAATTCAGACTTATCTAAGGCATAGGGCAGCATTACTAAAAAGATTAGTCCTAAACCTGTACTGCAAAATAGGTAATTTGTTCGATCGCCCGACAAGCGCAAACTGCCCTTTTCCCAGCATAGCAGCCGCAAAACTAAAATTCCAGCAGCAACCAAGGCGTAAGGAGGATAGAATAGTCCGATAAGCGCGATCGCCCCTAAACAAGGCAGCAAGGAACTGCGCGATAAATAATATAAAAAAGCCAGAAATATCGGATAGATAAAAGCTCTTGGCGTTGTGGAAGCCAAATCATCGGTCATCCACATATGCTGATTTAACAGCAAAGATGCAATAAATCCAGTCATCGGCACTGGCAGCATTTCTAGGCAAAGGCCAAAACAGTAATAAGTGGAGATTAAGCCGAGAAATAGTGGCAATATTTTGTGAAATAATAGCGGGTGAATGCCAATTGTTGCTGCTAATTTGTAGAGCGTGGTGTATCCTGCAGGGGCGACTGATTGAAAGTAATTAGCAATGAAATCGTTGGGGAATAATTGGCGATCAACAAACCGCATCATCCAGAAAACGTGCTGCCTCGCATCGTCTTGCACCATATACTCGGCGCTGAAGACTTGATTGATTCCTAAAATAGCATAGATGGCGGCAAATGTCAGGCTGAGAGTCAACCAAAATATTGTGTGCGATCGGGATGTGCGATCGACTGTAGCAGTCAGAAATTTGTGCAACCGAGCTATTAATACCATTTTATATTTTAGATTTTAGAATAGGGAATGACTGATTTTCCAAAGTACGATTATACAGCATATTCGGTAGTTCATGAAGTACAGTAGCAGCTATATTATGTGGTGTTAATCGGTAGGGTGCGTCGCTCCTTGATATTTG
>NZ_JAUBUJ010000048.1:0-28241 GCF_036705405.1 Microcoleus sp. B13-B6 | reverse complement strand
ATAAAGATTGCAGATTGACGGTTTGCGACGCACCTTACTCGCGTCTCTCTTCTTGTGTGTACCACATATACATGGAAACAGTAGCAGCTATATTATGTGGTGTTAATCGGTAGGGTGCGTCGCTCCTTGATATTTGATAAAGATTGCAGATTGACGGTTTGCGACGCACCTTACTCGCGTCTCTCTTCTTGTGTGTACCACATATACATGGAATATGCTGTATCATGCCCGGTCAATTACCCCTAATAAAAAGTGTTTGCCGTAAGGAATAAAGTCCTCACGACAAACCGCTTTATTTTCAACTTCGCCCGATTTTAGATTATTTTCCAGCCCGCACACCCGCAATTTTAAGGCGAATCCGATACAGACTTGTACTTCCCGTAATATAAAGCGTTTTGCGATCGCTTTCTCCCCAAGCCAAATTAGTCGCCGTCTCAGGCACAGAAATCTTCCCCAAAAGCTTGCCATCCGGCGAAAAAATCCACACTCCCCCCGGCCCGGTGCTGTAAACATTCCCCTCTACATCAACTTTTAAACCGTCGGGTACTCCGCTTTGACTGGCATCTTTTAACTCCGCAAAAAGCTGCTCATTTGTAACAGTTCCGTCTGGTTTTACATCGAAAACGGCAATGTATCCCGATTCCGAATTGTTGACATAAAGTTTTTGCTCGTCTGGTGAAAAAGCGATGCCGTTCGGCAGCACCAAATCCTTAACCAGCAGAGTTAATTTTCCGTCTAGTGCCAGCCTATAAACACCGTAAAAACCCAATTCTTCCTGGTCTTTACTAACACCGTAGGACGGATCGGTAAAATAAATGCTGCCGTCGGATTTAACCACCAAATCGTTCGGGCTGTTGAGCCGCTTGCCCTCGTATCTATCCGCCAATGTGATAACTTTGCCGTCCTTTTCCGTGCGGGATACGCGGCGATTTTCGTGTTCGGCAGTAAGTAAGCGGTTTTCTTTGTCTAAAGTATTCCCGTTGGCTTTTCCCGAAGGGCGGCGAAATACCTCAACTTGCTGATTTGAGCCAAATTTATAGATAATATTGGCGGGAATATCGCTGAACAGCAAAAAGCCGTCTGGATGCCAAATCGGGCCTTCTATAAATTGGAAGTCGCCAGCTAGTTTTTCTAATTTTGCGCTGTCATCGAGAATATCTTGCACGGTGTTTTTTTTCTCTCTGTTTTCCGTTTGGGCCGTCAACTTTGTTAAGTTACCCCTAAGTTTTTTGCTGGGGCTGCTGACAGCTAAACTTAATACTATCAACAACAAACTAATTGTAGCAATTTTGACTGTCATGTTTGCTCATAACTGAATTACTTCCTTCATACTATAAGATTACCTATCTCCTTCTTTACTTCTTCCTTTTTTATTTCTGTGCGACAAGAGCGCTACCGCGCCGCTTCACTAACACGTCGAAAGCGGTTAGTTAACTCACTATTTTGATAAAAAAAAGATAAGTTAGAGCGGTATGAGATTAGATAAAACCGTATGTAATATCATGTCCGGTCGATTAACCTAAATCAGGTAGGGGCGGGTAAACCTGCCAATATCTGCCAATAATTGACCATCTCAAAAACCCGCCCTGCTGGGATATTATGGTCAATCGATCGGACATGATATCACCCAAAAATTAAGCTCGAATTTTCGAGCTTAATTTTATTTAACTTAAAAGGTTTCACCTGTCAACTATTAAGCAGGAAATGAAACAAATAGCGCCGCAATACCGATCGCGATCGCACCGATACCCATGACAAAAGACCAGAAGCGGTGATAACTCTTAACCGTCGTACCGCTATCGCTTTCAAGCTGAATCAAATCCATCCAAGGTGCAACACCCCGGCGGAACCAACCCAATGCGCTAACATCCATCCCAATCAAACTTTTAACCCGTTTCATGCCAAACAGAAAATTACCAATTGGGCCAAAACGAGAAGCATATCGCAGATAAATCATTCCCGTTCTATCTTGCAATTTCAAATCAGAACCAAACGCATAACCCGCATCGCCGCGACCAATTAATTCGCCTTGCAGTTGCGCCGGTTGACCCCGCAAAGGACTTGCGTAAGGGTCAGACATTAAGGTTAAAACATCTAAGTGTTCTGCTTGTTCGTAATTGGGGAACATCACCAAAGTCTTGAGCAAAATTCCCACGCCCAAACCGATTAAAGGACAAGAAATCATCATCATCGGGTTTACAGCATACAGCGCAATGCCGATCGCAAAACCCACCGCTAACCCCAAAGTTTCTGCACTGTACAGCAGTACATCGAACACAAAATTGCCGTACAATTTCCGCTTGCTCAAATCGTTGCCTTCGCCGACAATTCGGCCCATATCAAACTCAATATCCAAGCCTAATTGTTCGGCATAAGTGCTCAAAGCGCGAACTCGTTTACCAGTCAGCGGGTGAGTCGAGTTCAACTCCATCCACCAACCCCACGGATTAAACATATCCCACAAAAACACTCGCCCAATCTTTTCTGGTTCCGAAGAAATCCGGTAAGCAGTCCCAGTAGATGTGGCAGCTTTGGCATCGTAAATGCCTAAAGCGCGAGTTCCTTCTAATAAGCTGCTGGGTTCTGTTGCTCCTTGTCCTTCTTCCAAAATACCGTAAGCAATTTTTACCAAAGCGCGAGACAAAGCATTGGGGTTGCCAGTAGTTTCGGCAGCAAAATGGTCGGCAAAATATTCTCGCGTCCGCGACAAATACAGCAATAAATAAGTGCCAGCGATGTAAAACAAATAAGCAACAGCAGCTACCGTACCGGCCGCATCTTTAGCTTTGCTGCCACCACTTCGACCCATCCTTTGAGCTGTAGTGTAAATTAAATAAGTAATCTGCACCAAAGTCGAAGCTAAGGTCATTACTGCAAAGTCCCAGTGGACGATGTGACCGAGTTCGTGGGCGTAAACAGTCGCAATTTCCTCGTCGTCTAAATAGGTGAAAAGACCTTGACTGACGACTAAGCGAGCGCTGTTGGGAAATGAACCGTAAGTAAAAGCAGTAGGGTTTTGGTCGTCGATAATTCCTAAACGCGGATAAGAGAGTTTTTTCTGCTTGCAAACCTTCTGAATAACTTTAGCTGTTTCGGGACTTAGGCTTTCTATTTCTGCTAGGGAAACCCAGCGAGTATGGTATAGCCAATTTTGGGTTAAGTCCATCAAGTAAGGCGATAGGAAAAAAGCAGCGATGTTGAAAATTAGAGTTATGGGAAGTGCGATCGCCAATCCGGCGACTGGATCGGGGCTGTTGAGAATCAAAACAGAGGCTAAAGATAGCGCTAACACCATACCAAATAGCATGGTAATGGTGACGCCGGAAGCTAAAACAAGATTTCCGCCAGTTTTCTGTATCAGTTTAACGCCGGCTTTGCGCGATCGCCCTGCCTTGCGTAAAGGGGCATGAGATGACATAATAATCTCCAAAGGTTATTGACAAATGGAAATGCTCGTGGGATTTTATCTATACTTCACTGTTTTAACCTGTTAATGCCGATTACTGTAAGGGGTCTCAACAAAAATATAGAATTTCCTTGAGAATTGTTAAAACTGAAAACCGCCCCGAAATTTATTTCTGGGGATTCAATTCAAAACTCAAAACCCAAAACCCAAAACTATTTAAAATTTACTGCCATGTCTATTATTGAAATTGCCCAAAAAACGCGCGTATCTGCTAGAAAATTGGCAGTTTTGTCCGCAGGTGCCAAAAATCAAGCTATTGAGGCTATTGCGAAAGCTTTAGAAGCTGCTGCGCCGGATATTTTGGCAGCGAATTCGGCTGACTGCAAGGCGGCAAGCGCGGATGGAATAGCGAAACCGCTGTACGATCGCCTCAAGTTGGATGAGAGCAAGTTGAAAAGTGCGATCGCAGGCGTGCGCGACGTTGCGATCCACAAAATCGGCTGAAAAAATAAAACCCAGGCACGGAAGGCGTTTGGGGATGTACCCGTTGTTACTACTGCAACTGGGTTTGTCCGATGGAAGTTGCGCCGATGGATCAAAGAGGTAAGATTAAACAAGAGATTATCGGGCGCAAAGATGACCACGCCAGTCGATCGATTCGCCATCGGAAAGTCTGAATCAATAAAGAATTACGATTTTAGATTTCACAAATCCTAATCCTTGCATCCCAAATCTCAAATCCACGGCACGTCTTGGTCAAATACCATCTGTGTATCATCAACATAAGATTGGCAATTGTGGGAAATTCTAAACCTTATTTAATAGCAAAAAAGGAGTTTCGACAGTGATGAAAAAAAACATTAAAGTTATTGTCACTAAGATTTACGATATATTCTTTGCAAGTATAGTAAATTTTGCTATCACAAGATACATGGAGACAGACTTTCTCTATAAATACTTGCTTTACGGAAATGAAGAACGCTTGCAAATTGCTGAAACCGCTGTGGTAAACAATGCTACTTTTAACACAATTTCTGGCACTATCCAAATAGGAGAATATGTATTTTTTGGATTTCATGTTGTAGTGTTAACAGGAACACATGATTATAATAAATTCGGACGTGAAAGACAGATAACGGTTCCAGGTGTTGGAAAAGACGTAATCATTAAGGAGGGAGCTTGGCTGGCTAGTAATGTTACTGTTATTGGCCCTTGTATAATTGGAGAACATTCAGTGGTAGCTGCTTGTTCTCTTGTTAATAAGGATGTACCGCCTTATACTATTGTCGCTGGAATACCTGCTAGAGTTATCAAAAAAATTACCCCCCCTTCCAATACCGATAAAACGGTGGGTTAATAACCAGTTGTATAGGAAATTAAAGTGTTGAATGAGAATGAGTCCTGAAGTAACTCTGACTCTCGGAAACCGGGTTTTTAAATCTTAAGTAAACCCACCGAAACCAACACAATATCCAGATACCCGACTTCTTCAAAAAGTCGGGTATTTAAAAGAAGACACTTTTACCTTTTTAAAATAACTCAATCAAATATTAAGCAGGAAATGACACGAATAGAAATGCAATACCGATCGCGAGGGAGCATCTCATATTTGTAAAAATACTTCTTCTGGCTCCTTCCTTCTTCTGGCTCCTTCCTTCTTCTGGCTCCTTCCTTCTTCCTCTTTCCTTCTGCCTCCTGCCTCCTGCCTCCTGCCTCAAAACTCCAATTTCTAGCGGAGGGCTGCAAAGGTGAGATGCTCCCGATCGCGATCGCACCTATACCCATCACAAAAGACCAGAAGCGGTGATAACTATTAACCGTCGTACCGCTATCACTTTCAAGCTGAATCAAATCCATCCAAGGTGCAACACCCCGGCGGAACCAACCCAAAGCGCTAACATCCATTCCCATCAAACTTTTAACCCGTTTCATGCCAAACAGAAAATTACCAATTGATCCAAAACCAGAAGCATAGCGCAGATAAATCATTCCCGTTGTGTCTGGCAATTTCAAATCAGAACCGAAGGTATAACCCGCATCTCTGTATCAGTTTAACGCCGGCTTTGGGCGATCGCCCTGCCTTGCGTAAAGGGGCATGAGATGACATAATAATCTCCAAAGGTTATTGACAAATGGAAATGCTCGTGGGATTTTATCTATACTTCACTGTTTTAACCTGTTAATGCCGATTACTGTAAGGGGACTCAACAAAAATATAGAATTTCCTTGAGAATTGTTAAAACTGAAAACCGCCCAGAAATTTATTTCTGGGGATTCAATTCAAAACTCAAAACCCAAAACCCCAAACTATTTAAAATTTACTGCCATGTCTATTATTGAAATTGCCCAAAAAACCCGCGTATCTGCTAGAAAATTGGCAGTTTTGTCCGCAGATGCCAAAAATCAAGCTATTGAGGCTATTGCGAAAGCTTTAGAAGCTGCTGCGCCGGATATTTTGGCAGCGAATTCGGCTGACTGCAAGGCGGCAAGCGCGGATGGAATTGCGAAACCGCTGTACGATCGCCTAAAGTTGGATGACAGCAAGTTGAAAAGTGCGATCGCAGGCGTGCGCGACGTTGCGAAACTCCCTGAGCCGATCGGTGTCGTGCAAATTCACCGTGAATTGGATACAGGATTAATTCTGAAGCGCGTCACCTGTCCTTTGGGCGTTTTAGGCATTATTTTTGAAGCGCGCCCAGAAGCTTTAATTCAGATAGTATCCTTGGCAATCAAATCGGGAAATGGCGTCATTCTTAAAGGCGGCAAAGAAGCTGTTGGTTCCTGCGAAATCTTGACCAAAGTGATCCATCAAGCATTAGCAGAAACAGCGGTTAATCCAGAAGTCGTGCAGTTGCTAACCACGCGGGAAGAAACAATCGAACTGCTGAAAATGGATGAATATGTAGATTTGATTATTCCCAGAGGTTCTAATTCCTTCGTGCGGTTCGTGCAGGAAAATACCAGAATTCCCGTGTTGGGACACGCCGACGGCATTTGTCATTTGTACGCAGACAAAGCGGCGGATATTCAGAAAGCAGTAGAGATTTCTGTCGATGCAAAAACTCAGTATCCAGCCGCCTGCAATGCCATTGAAACTTTGTTAGTTCATAGTGCGATCGCCCCCAAATTCCTGCCCGCCGTTGCCGAAGCTTTGCAGCAGAAAAAAGTTGAATTGCGGGGAGACGGAAAAACTCGCGCCATCCTCGAAAATATTGCCGAAGCAAATGAAGCGGATTGGTCTACAGAATACAGCGATTTAATTTTGTCAATCAAAATAGTAGATTCTGGGGAAGAGGCAATTAATCACATCAATACTTACGGTTCCAGACACACAGATGTCATTGTTACCGAAGATAGCGAAGCCGCCGAAACATTTTTAAATGGAGTCGATGCGGCCGGAGTTTATCACAATTGTTCGACTAGATTTGCCGACGGTTTCCGCTACGGTTTCGGTGCAGAAGTGGGGATTAGCACGCAGCAAATGCCACCTCGCGGGCCTGTCGGTTTAGAGGGGTTGATTACCTATAAGTATCGAGTTGTTGGAGATAGCCATGTTGCCGCGAGTTATGTAGGGAAAGATGCTAAGGAATTTACACATCGAGATTTGTAAATCCTCCATAGCCGATCAAACCCGACAATAAAAAAGCCTGTAGGGGCGGGTTTTACCAACAATATTTGATGTTCACGAACAATTTATATAAACCCGCCCCACACAGCAGATAATCCAGATTAACCTGATGTTCGATCGAATGCCAAAAATGTAGATTTGGATGTGTCGTTGGGTGGGGGCGGGTTTATTATATTTTTGGTTTCTAACATTGATGGTTGGTAAAACCCGCCCCTACGATATCCTGTAGATATTGAATCTTAAGTAAAGTGTCCATTCTCCTTCATCCATCCCAAAAAAAAGCGATCGCCCTTCCTTCCCTCGCATTCAAACAAACTTAGCTACAATGAGCTATACTGTGCTCGGCGACTCCCCAACTCGAACAATTTGCCGTGGTTTATGTCTAACTCCTCCCTCCTCACCCCTGGTTCGACTCTCGAAAAACGCTACCGCATCCTCCGCGAATTGGGCCGAGGTGGCTTCGGGCGCACTTACCTCGCCGAAGATATCAACCGCTACAACGAACATTGCGTGCTCAAAGAGTTTTCTCCGGTGGTTCACAGCCCGAAAGCTGCCGAATTGTTCGATCGCGAAGCGAGTATGCTTTACCACCTCCAACACCCGCAAATCCCCCGTTTTCGAGAGCTCCTGCGAACGGATTTGGGCGGGAATCCATCTTTATTTTTAGTCCAAGATTATATCAAAGGTCAAACCTACGAAGAAATATTGATATCGCGTCAGCAAGAAGGTAAAAATTTTAGCGAAGCCGAAGTTACTCAACTGCTATTTCAGCTTTTACCCGTTTTAGAATACATCCACTCTAAAAATTTAATTCACCGCGATATTTCCCCGGATAATATTATTCAGCATGATGCTGACAAACTACCATTTTTAATTGATTTCGGTTCCGTCAAACAAATTGCAGCTAATGCCGTACTTCAGTTTAACGGACAATCGGATACGGCGATCGGCAAACAGGGTTATTCGCCAGCCGAACAAATGCGGCTGGGTAAAGTTTCTGCCGCTAGCGATTTGTACGCTTTAGCCGTCACGGCTTTAGTCTTGCTAAGTGGGAAAAAGCCTCAAAAATTGTACGATATTAACGGCAAAACTTGGAATTGGCGATCGCACGTCAGTGTCAGCTCAAATTTAGCCACGGTATTGGATCGGATGTTAGCAGAACAACCGGGCGATCGCTACCAATCTGCAAAAGCAGTCCGCGAAGCACTCAAAGATCCAAAACTATCTCACATTGGCAGTATAATTTCCCAAATGGTGACAATGAACTTTGTTGGCCGCCCGTTCAAAAATAGCACTCAAACTGCTACCAGCAATCATACTCCTGTTCACCAAACTCCTCAAATTGTTAATAACAACAGCACATTCAAGTTAATTCCTTGGAAAACCCTAGGGAGTTTAACTGTCGTTTTGGTGCCAGGACTTTTAGCTTTTAGTGTAGTCAAATCGGGTTTCACGTTGCCAAAGTTGCCGGATTTACCTAAATTTTCTTCGCGCCAACCGCCTCCCGATACATCCTTAGAGGAAGCAGAGATAATTCGTCAAGAAAAGATTGGGAAACGACGCAAAAATCTCAACATTGAGCAAGATATATTCTATCAAAAAGTTGATGAATTATATTACAATAAATATCCAGAATTACAAGGGCGCAGCTTGACAGAAAAGCCAGAAGATGCTGAAATTAGGCGGAAATGGTATGAAGTTGCTGAGGATTTATTGGACAAGTTGGAGAAAGGAGGAGAGTTGTGAAATTTAAGATAGAATAAAGAGTGATTGAACCGCAGAGGGCGCAGAGGGCGCAGAGGGAAGAGGAAGAGGGGGCAAGGAAAGAGAGGGAAGAGACAGATAACTTTATCTGGTTTAATACAAGTTGGTATAGGCAACGCACTTTTAGTTTATTGCAAAATGGATTCTATTCAACTTACAGGAATTCGCTGCTACGGATATACGGGCTATCTGCCGGAAGAGCAAGTTTTGGGCCAGTGGTTTGAAGTGGATGTTACTCTCTGGCTGGATTTATCGCAAGCTGGAAAAAGTGATGATATTCAACATACTCTTGATTACCGCAGCGCAATTACTCTGATTCAAAACCTAGTCAAAGACTCGAAGTTTTTATTAATCGAACGCCTAGCAGATACTATTGCTCAAGCGCTTTTACAACTACCGTTAGTCGAGAAAGTTAAACTACAACTCTCGAAACCTGCTGCCCCCATCCCTGATTTCGGTGGCAGAATTACTCTAGAAATTACTAGAAGTCATTAGTCATTAGTTCTTAGTCCTTAGTCCTTAGTCCTTAGTCATCAGTCTTTAATCTGCCTTAGTTTGTCGCTAATGACTGATGACTGATGACTGATGACTATTGATTAATTACCACTTCAGCAAGTTAAATTCTTCCATGTCTACGGTATTGCGGTTGCGATAAATCGCCAAAACAATTGCCAAACCTACGGCAGCCTCAGCAGCGGCTACGGTAACTACAAACACCGTAAATACTTGACCTTTAATTTGTACGGGGTCGAGATAATTGGAGAAACCCATCAAATTGAGATTGACAGCATTCAGCATCAACTCGATCGACATCAACACGCGCACTGCATTTCTGCTGGTAATCAAACCGTAAATACCAATACAGAAAAGTGCGGCGCCTAATAACAGGAAATACTGGAGTTGCAGTTGCATAAATTTTTTGAGTCTTTCTCAATCAACATTACTACAAGACAGAGAGATAGGTGCTGTGAACACCCTACTGTAGCGTGTCTAAATCATTCATACAGTAGGGTTAGTGCTCCGTACCTACCTCCGATCTGGGCAACCACGGGGCAATAGCCCCTACCTTAATTGTACGAATCATTTAGACTCACTACTTTTACTTAGATTCTGGCGAAGACACATCTCCGGCAGAAACTAATTCGCGAGGTCTTTCCGGCAAACTCAAAGCGGGTGTTTCCGATAGCTTCTTTGACAGTTCATCCGGGAAAAAATCGCGGCGTGCTAGGACAATTGCTCCTACCATTGCCATCAACAAAAACACTGATGCTAACTCGAAAGGCAGCAAAAAGTCGGTGAAGAAATGTTTGGCGATTGTAACGATCGAACTTTCGGCTGGTGCTCCTGTCGTCGCCACAATAGCCCAAGGAGTAGACACCACCATCGTACCCAATAGTGCAAACAAGCCTACGCAAACTACTGCTGTTGCTACTTGACGCACCCAAGCGTTGGGAATTATGCGGAAATCTTCGCGCTTGTTCACCAACATAATCGCAAACAAAATCAAGACGTTAACAGCGCCAACATAAATCAACACCTGCGCTGCTGCTACAAAGTCGGCATTCAGCAACAGGTACAAGCCGGCAATGCTGGTAAATACGCCGCACAGCAAAAAGGCTGAGTAAACGATGTTGGAGAACAGCACTACTCCTAGTGCTCCTGCAATCATCATTACGGACAGTATGCCAAACGAAACAATTTGAACCCCTTCAGCTAGATTCACAATTTTTTATCCTTTGTTAGTTGCTAATTGGTAATTGGGCATTGGGTATTGGGCATTGGGCATTTGTTATTGGTTATTGGTTATTGGTTATTGGTTATTGGTTATTGGTTATTGGTTATTGGTTATTGGTTGTTGGTTATTGGTTGTTGGTTGTTGGTTATTTGAAAAACTACTAACAAGTAACCACTAACCACTAACCACTAACTACTAACTACTAACTATGCCCCATGCCCCATGCCCCATGCCCCATGCCCCATGCCCCATGCCCCATGCCCCATGCCCCATGCCCCATGCCCCATGCCCCATTACCTACTTTTCGATAATTTCCTCTGGACGCAGACCGGCGCGGCGATCGGTGTAGGAAACTTCATGGGGGTCGATCGCACCTTTCGGCAAATAAGCGAATTCGCGCAGCGGTGTCACCATCGGATCGTCTGTAACCTTGTAGGGCAAACGTCCGAGGGCCACGTTGTCAAAATTCAATTCATGACGTTCGTAGGTGGCTAACTCATACTCTTCTGTCATCGACAAACAATTAGTCGGACAATATTCTACGCAGTTGCCACAGAAGATACAAACACCGAAATCGATACTGTAGTGCTTGAGTTGTTTCTTCTTAGTTTCTTTGTTAAATTCCCAATCCACCACAGGCAAATTGATCGGACACACCCGAACACAGACTTCGCAGGAGATGCACTTGTCAAATTCAAAGTGAATTCTGCCCCGAAAACGTTCGGAAGGAATTAATTTTTCGTAAGGATACTGCACCGTAATCGGTCGGCGTCTCATGTGGTCAAAGGTAACAGATAGCCCTTGACCGATATACTTAGCAGCTTGAAGAGTCTCTTTGGCGTATTCGCCTACTTGATTGAGGAATTTTAGCATGGTGTTCTCTCTCTGTACTTGAGTTTTTGGTAATTGCTAATTGATAATAGGTAATTGCTTAACAGCTATTTTTTTTAGCTGTTGCCATTTACCTATTACGAATTAACCGCCAAAAGCAAAAGGAAAGGCAAGCTTCAAAGCTGCGGTCAATAGCAAATTAACTAAAGCAACGGGCAGCAAAAACTTCCATCCCAAATCTAGCAATTGGTCGATCCGAACTCGCGGCAGAGTCCAGCGGAGCAGAACTGCCAGAAACAGGAAAAAGTAGGCTTTCAGCATCGTCATTGTAATGCCAAGCAAGCCGGTAATTACCTGCAACCAAGGAGTCGTCTCGCTCAATCCCAGGGCATTTGTCAGCACTCCGACAGGAATCGGGCATTCCCAGCCGCCGAGGTACAAAACTGCTACTAGCAGGCAAGAAAGGACGAGGTTAACGTAGGAAGCGATATAGTACAAAGCAAATTTCATGCCTGTGTACTCAGTCTGATATCCTGCTACCAATTCTTCTTCTGCTTCCGGGAGGTCAAAGGGCAACCGTTCGCATTCTGCTAGTGCTGCGATCCAGAAAATCAGGAAACCTGCGGGCTGCCGCCAGATATTCCAGCCGACAATGCCGTAGCCGGCTTGCTGCTGTACGATGTCGATCGTACTGAGGCTGTTGGACATCATTACAACTGCCAATACTGCCAAAGCTAGGGGAATTTCGTAGCTGAGGGATTGAGCGGCGGCTCTGAGTCCTCCGAGGAGGGCGTATTTGTTGTTAGAAGCATAGCCGGACATCAGCAAGCCGATCGGCTGAATGCTAGACAGAGCAATCCACAGAAATATTGCTGTCCCCATATCGGCGATCAGCATATGCTCTCCGAAGGGCACGATTAAGTAAGACAGAAAAACTGGAATCACCACAATTACCGGGCCTAGGGTAAATAGCAGCGCGTCAGCTTTTGCGGGTACGATGTCTTCTTTGAATACCAACTTCAGACCATCAGCAACGGGTGCTAGCACTCCCAGAGGGCCGATGAATTCCGGGCCTACCCGCTGTTGAGCGGCGGCGGAAATTTTCCGTTCCAGCCAGACGCTAGTCAGTACCCCGAAGACGGCAGCGACAATCATCAGCAACATTGGCAGCGGTAGCCAAAGCACTTGGGCGATGTCCGCCGGTAAGCCCAAATTCATCAGGGCTTCTACAAAACTTCCTTGTAAGTCAATTCCTGGGTTCATTATTTCCAGCTTTTGAGCGCTCGCATATATTTTTATACCCATCCTTAGTAGGAGTAGGCTTGGAGAGTCGGGTGTTTGTAAAGATTTTTAATGCTTTACCGCTTTTTAGTATATCGCCGGACTGGCTCCAACAACGCACACACAGGGTGAAGTTATAATTATATGAGCCCGCAGCGTAGCTAATGGGGTTGGTAATTTATGGTTGGCTGTTGACGGTTGCAAGGCGGTGAGGACGCAAATTGAAAAACGACCAGCAAATATTTCAGTCCCCTGGCGGGGAAAAGGTAGAGCACTGCAGGGATTTTGACACGGATACACGAATGAGTTGAGCTATCTGAGCCAAACAAAAGGGCTCAGAGTTAAATCTGAGCCCTTTATAATGCTTTAAAGTAACTTTCAACTGGTTTAAACCATTGATTTTACGCTACTTTTTTTATGGAACTGGGCAGAATCGAACTGCCGTCCAAAGCGGGTATTTACCTTCCGATCGTTCACAGGTTTATCCCCTCTAATCCTCGGGGCGGGAACCATCTTTATCCTAAATGGGAGGATTTTCTAGTGATTGCTTTCCTAGCTAGCCGACTAGAAACGTTTAGCTAGGGCATCCGTTGGGGGTTGTTATGCTACCGTTAACGGAGTTAGGTGGCATACACTCTAAACCAAGCTCAAGAAGTTTTTAGGCTACAGCTACGGCTTTGCGAGCGAAAGGAACGATGTTGTTCGCATTTACTATTTTTTTTGAGCCGATATTAACGAGAGTAGACTCCCTCTCGACCTGCATCACGGAGCAGCTTTCGCCACCCTGTCGAAACCATTACAGCCCCTCGTGTGTTCTTTAATCATAGACAATATTTCGTGTTGCGTCAAGCGATTTTAGATTTTAGATTTTAGATTTTAGATTTTAGATTTTAGATTTTGGCACAAAGCTGAGTCTGGAATATTTACATCTTCCACCATTTTCTTGAACAGGCAAGATGCCTGTTCCACAAGAGTTCCAGTTTTTTTGGGGGTGAGCCGCAGAACCCGCCATTGAAAGGTTTATTGACAGTGGTCAAGTCGATTTTAGATTTGGGATTTTAGATTTTCGATTGGGGATTAAAGAAACCGGGTTTTTTGCGGTTAATGCGGGCTGTAACGAAGTATCTTGCAAAAAAACCCGGTTTCTGACCACCCGTGCGTAATTGCTAATTATGCAAGTTCTCCTCCCAGACGCCGATGTAAATCCGATCGCGCTCATTGCGTTCGATCGTCCCTTCCAGCGAACCCTTCCTAAACGTAAACCGATTACTCCGGCGCTGCTGCACGTCGCCCAAGCCTTGCAAAATCTCACGGCTAGCGCCGCCCACCATCCCGTTTAAGGCGGTTCGCACCACCAAATCGTCCACAGACTGGGCAAAAGAACCCTCTGTTTGTACTAGCTGGCCCGAATCGCGATCGTAAATGTAGCCGAGAGTAATCCGATTTGGCAATATTTCGTAAAGTGCGGTGCGAGTATTCGGCCAATAGCCCCGCGCTTGAGAGTCAGTCGGTTCTCCCAATTGGGATAAAATCTGACTTTCCGGCGTACCAACGGCAAATCCTGGGATTGTGGGAGTTTTCTGATAATTGGTTCCCGGTTGTTCGCTGGGTGCGGGCGATCGATCTGGCGGCAACTCCTTGTCAACAAGTTTTTCTGTTGGTGTGGGTTCGACAGCTTCGGGAGAAGGCGCTGGTGTTGGTGCTGGGGCGGGTGTTGGAGTTTCAGCAGCAGGCGCTGGAGTTTCAGCAGCAGGCGGCGGAGTTTCAGCAGCAGGTGGCGGAGTTTCTCTGGGAGTCGGTGCTGGCGTTGGTGTGGGCGCGGGGATTGGTGTGGGGCTTGAGCGCGCGTCTGGATCTGCAGGGGCCGAAGTGCGATCGTCCTGGGCCACCGGTGCGGGTTCCGAAGACGGCCGGTTGAGGAAAACCCTAGCAATACCGACCAAACCTGCCACAATAAGTGCGATCGCCACGAACCCCAAAATCCACCAAACCTTGCGGTTGTTGTCCCCAGAAGACACCACAGCAGGCGCTGTTCTGGAACCCGCCGGCGACTGAGGCCCGTGTCCCGGAATCACCGCCACCGTCGGCCCGGTGCTCGGCGACGCTGCACCCCCCTGCCCATGCAGCAGCGACAGCCACTCATCCACGGTAGCAGGGCGATTTTGAGCTTCTACCGTCATCCCCCGCATCACCGCAGAACTGACAGCCGCACTTAGCTGAGGCTGCAAGTCGCGGGGTGAAGGCATCGGTTGGCTGGTGCGTAAAATTGCAGCCACCGGCACCTGTGCTGTCAGCAGAGTGTAAAGCGTCGCCGCCATACCGTAAACATCTGTGGCTGGCGTATATTTTCCTTGGGCAAAATACTGTTCTGGCGGCGCGTAGCCGTCGGAGACCATATTAGTGTGACTTTGGGTTGCACCCGGAGTAAACTCGCGGGCTATGCCAAAATCAATCAGCACGACTTCCTGAGTACCTTGGCGCAAAAGAATGTTTTGCGGCTTGACATCTCGGTGCAGCAAACCCTTTTGATGAACTGCTTTCAAAGCAGCCCCTATTTGAGTGATGTAGAGAATTGCGAGATTTTCTGGCAGCGGATTATTTGAACCGACTACATCTGCCAAATTCTGACCGGCAATGTAGTCCATCACCATGTAAGGCTGCCCGTCTTCCACAAAGAAATCGCTGACGCGGACAATATTCGGATGAACGCAGGAAGCCAACCGCCTCGCTTCGTCTTGAAACTTGCGATCGAACTCAGCAAAATTGGGTTGCTGCCGCAGAGATTCGTTGAGCGTTTTTATGACTACAGGCTGTCCTAAATAGCGGTGATTTGCCCTGAAAGTTATTCCAAAGCCGCCGCGGCCCAATTCTTGTTCGAGGGTGTACTTTCCACCCTGTAAAGTTTTGCCGATTAGCGCATCCATAGGTTCAGGCGATCGCGTACCAGATAATATGGCTGATTATGGCACGTATGGTCGGCTAAGTTACCAGTCTAAAGGGCGATCGCAATCCTCGATAGGCTCTAAGTAGCAGGTTGGCTTCTAGCTGACGTTGATACTTGTCTCCCGCCTCAGACCAGGTGTGAGTGTATCCGATGCTCTTCTGGGATCGCTGAAATATCTGGATGTTTTCTGAAAGCAGCATTCAAATTCATCCTTTTTTCAATTTCCCATTAATTCCTTTACTACTTTTTGTAACAGGGATAATTGACTGTTTTCACCGAGTTTTAAAACATTTTGAGTTAGCGTACTAAAATGTAAAGCTGTGATGGGATGCTCGATCAGTTCAGAGCTGGCAATTGACTCTCCTGAATATCTATTCCCAATCAAATGATAGACTCTAAAGCCTTTCTTAATCAATTTTCCGATACTTTGTGCTGGAGGAACATAATACTGAATAAATGTTTCGTTCTTCAAATCCAAGCATATCATATTTTGGATTTTGTTAATAGGTTGAATCTCGCTGTTGTAATAGGATATCAAAGGTAATAATCTACTACTATTTTCACCTTGAATTGTTCGGTTGATTGTTAGCTCTCCGCTTTCGACATCTTCAATAATACCCATCCGTCCAATTAAGGTTGGCGTATAAAAATCATTTGTATAACAACTAATATACAGAGCCTCTGATTCATCTACAAAATATTTTTGATCGTTAATTAATTTTTCTGAACTATTTTTTCTCCTTCTTAAAAAGCGAAATTTAGATTCTATTTGTTTCAAATCGCGCATTAAATTTTTTATGTATATGCAACCATCTTGATACAGAAATTCTACCGCAACCGCTTTAGCTTCCTTGTTTTTAGGGCTGCGTACATAAATACTAAAAAATTGTTTTTCCGGAAATGATTGATTAGTAATACGCAAGCCCAAGTTCGGATTTGTAAGACTCTGGGATATCCAGTTCTTAATTCCCAACTCAATCAAAACTTTCTGAAATTTTGGGGAAATATTTATCTTGTATTTAGCGCAGAAACTTTCCCATTGTTTGCTATCTTCTTGCCCTATTAGATAAGCAAAAATAGAACCCTCTACATCCAAAAAATCACCCTCGGTAAAAGCTTTCGTCTCCTTGTGGAGACTAGCTCGATCGATTTTACGCTCTGTATAATTAAGAAGCGCCCAATCAGATTGCTCATCTCCCACAGCAGTAAATTCTGGTATATCTATCCCCTGTGTGCTAAAAAAGTTTCCTGTCTCCAAATAGTTAAATCTTTTCTTTAACTGTGAATAAAAATCTACTTGCGATTCACTATCTATTGTTGGTGATGGACACCAGAGAGCGTCTTTTCTCTGGTAAGCCATTGAACCCGATTCTTCCTCCAAAAGTTTATTGAAAACCAAATAGTTTTTTTCCGGTTCGAGTTGAATATCTGACCATTTAATAGATTCCGTAATTCTCCAGCAAATCTCGTCCTCACCATCAGATTCTACTTCTTCATAGGTACTAACTGTTTTTCCATCATTGTAAAATGCGAGAGTAGATACGCCTTGATGTTTCAGAAAATGTTGCAGAACTTGTTGGTCAGATTCAGCTAAATCGACCCCTGTATTGTTAATAATTTCTAACGTTCCTACAGATCCTATGTCTTTGATGAAATGGTTTTCTAAGTAGTGGTCAGCCTGAAAATGAAGAGACTGGAAAGCAATATTGCACTCACTTAAAAAACCCTCAAATTTTGTCATGAGGTTTTGGTAATGATAAAGCTGAGTCTTTTTGAACTTGTCATATTTTTTGGGATCGCTATCAAATTGCATAAAATAAATATAATTTTTGCTGCGAGCATCTAGATCGCGGTCAAAGTAGTAATTCTTATTTTTGTATACCAACAACTCTCCTAAATTATCACCATCTACAGTCTTGTAATCTTTGCGATCTTTTTGTAATAAGAACTTTCGGTTTTTTCGAGACAATGTTACTGTTAGTACATTATGGGGATTGTATTTGATTAACAAATTCTGTCCCCATACAAAAAGAGCGTCTTTCGATTTGCTGAGCGTCGTGGAATGAAGTAACAATAATTCTTCAAAACCATTTATTGTTTCAACAAATAAGCCTTGAGACAGAATATAAAACTTGAAAATGAGGTTAAAAATTCTTTCTCGATCGCTAGAATTGTCTGTAAATAATTTTTGCCATCCCGAATGATTTTTATTAGGGGATAAAAAGAACACATATTTTCGGCCACCAGTATAGGATAGGAAGTATTGAATGTCTGAATTTTCCCGTTTTTCCCCATGTTCAGCCAGCCTTTTTTTGATTTCATTTTTAATGTCTTTATGCCGTTTTTTATAAAACCTAGCCCGTGACTCCTCATTCTCAGAATCTTTATCTTCAGCAATCGGATCTTTAAGAATAAAATGTTCTATCCCTTGTCCGCTTTTAAATAGATACTGAAACAGTTTTTCGGCAACTTGTTGTGGAGTTTCTAAGATTTTTAGTTGGTTGGTTCGCGATATATCTGATAATGCTGCTATTTTATTTTTCATTTTATTTCTCCTTGGGGAACAAAAACTCTTTGAGGATATTGGATTGTACTGGACAATTGCGCTCGTCAAAGAAAATCAAATTTCCCGAAAATAGCATGGGTGAGTATTGTTGATTTTTTTCTTGGGCGGCGTGCAAGTTAAGAAGTAACCCTCTCGCGGTGCTAAATTCTGGATAGTCTGAAACAATTTCCTTCAGCTTGTTTTCGGTTTTATCCAGGGTCTTTTTGGACAGGCGATTTCCCGAAGCCAGGCTCCAAGCTTTAACATCAATACAAAATAGCGTATTCTCCTTGACATAGTACAAATCAAACCGCTCGTATAGCTTACGATACTTTTTGAAATCTTGCAATGGCTCAAAACGATAGCTGGATTTTATGTCTTTCCAGTCTTTACCTTGGAAAATTACATCTTGAATCCAGCGTTTCACAAAATTTTCAGCCAGTGAAGGAGACAACACATCGTAAAAGAAATGCGGACGCGGAATATAACTATTAAAAACTTCAGGTTGTGGCATCAACTTGTTGTACAGTTTGTAGATTAAATCAGTCGAAGGATCTAGCGAGCCAATTTCATTACTTTCTAAGTCATAGCCTCGCTCGGTGATTTTTAGATATTCAGGATATAACCGCTTCTGGTAAGGATAGATTTTTTCCCCATTGATGCTATCACTGATAATCTGGATTTTTTTACCGCTTTCTTCGTCGGAAGCTAAATATGGCGTAAATTCAACTTGTTCTGGGTGGTGATAGAATAATGATTTAATAAAATCATCAGTAAATAGCCCTGAATCTCGCAACTTTTCCAGATACTTGGCTGGGTCTTTGAAAACAATTGGGTCGCGCAACGCATCCCACGTTTGTGCAATATCAAAAGTATGTTTATTAAGATGAAAGCGCTCGATTTCCTCCAACATTTGTCTTCTAAACGCTTGGAAAGCCAGAGTGGCATCAATCTCATCAATAACATGATCGTCATAATCCTTAATTGCTCGTTTTTTTTCTTCTTCTCGAACGCTTAAGTAGACTTTGTGGTTGTTAACGGAAAATTTCTGAATTTCCTCTTTTTCTTCTCGTTCCAGGTATCTGTAAAAATTCACTAAATTTTTTCTGGTTTCTTCATTAACAAATATTTTTACCACTTGGTTGGGAAAATCGCGTCTCTCAGATCGGCCGATCGCTTGCAAAACTTGTTTCCCTAATAAAATCTGGTGTTGCTGCTGTCGAAATTCTCCAGCTTCGGGTTGACTGAGGTATTGGTTGAAATCTTTGATTTCAAGATTAGACTCTCCCAAATTTACAATACTTTTCATTAAGGCAAAATGGTAAAGCGTAATAGATAATCCCGAATCTTTTGATTTGTTAAGCGATGGGCCCATTACTGTATAGTAACTGTCCATTAACAAAACTAAAGAGTCGAAATCTTTTTCATCGCCGTTAGGGTTTTTGATGATAGGATTCAATCCTTTGGAAGCTGATTGATAAGCCGATATAAAGAAGATTTTCTCCCCTTCTTTTTCAACCAGCTCATCCAAATACGTGTGAGGAACTTTTTTGTCGCAGTAAAGACTGTTGAATGAGGCCTCATACAAAATTATTTTAATCTTAATATTACTCTGATATTTCTGATGCCTCACTTCCATATAATATATGTTTGGATGCTCAGGTGACACCTCAAATATAAAGTTAGCCTGATTGCGTTGCTCGCAATGTTGAATTAACTTTTTAATCCAGCGTAGAGTTTGAGTAAAAGCAATTGTTTCTTGAATTGAGTCATCCTCAAACAGGTAAAACAAGAAACGAATAAACTTTTGAAGTTCTTGGATTTTGTAAATTCCCAGCCAATTCCCATCCTGTTTGAGATCGTCGATAAAACTTTTTAAAATAGTTTCTTCAAATCGTTCCACAACTTTTTGAGTTTCGTTATTTGGGAAAGACAATAAATCCTCACCGAAAAACTTTACTGCAATCTGTCGCTTCGCCTCACGACTCTCTCTGATGTTTTCGCAAAGCGATACTTCTTCCTCGCTCATTTCCTTAAAGGAACTTTCACCGGATTCACTAGCATTACGCAATTTATCTTTGAAATACTGCATATCATAGCTCGTGCTTAAATCTCCTAAAATTCCTCCTGTTGCTGAAATCATAAAAATCACATTACTATTATTGCATAACATGGAATTTATCTTGAATTCAGGCGAAGTCAATATAGCCGTACTACCAATAGAAACTTCTCTAAGAGCGCGATCGATAAGATTATTTTTAGGATTTTGATAACGAGAAATTTCTTTGATATTTATGATAGACTTATAACTTTCATAGACATAAGTAGTATTTAAGTATTTTAGCAGTTGATTTTGCGAGGGGCTTTCTTCACTTGCCTTTTGGACTTTAGCTATTTGTTTCGACCAAATTTCTAAAGAACGGGATTGAGAATCTTCAGCATCTAAGACGTTAGCTAGAAAATCTTTGATGGTTTTGATTTGCGATCGAACAGCTAGAATGGCATAAATTAACTCTGCTACAGAAGTATTATCTGCCACTTTTTCCTCTGTGATTTGGACGTGCCCGCCAGAAGGTTTGGTTAAAAACAATTCTTGCAGGGGTTCGAGGTTGTAGATGTATAGGTTGTTGTATGCAAAAATGTTCATTAAATCATCACAGATTTTATTGTAAAGCTTTTGAGGAATCAATAAACTTCTATTATTCTCGAATTTTGAAACAACTCTGGATAACCTTTCAAGATTAAATATAATGTGATTTGGTTCATCATGATTATCGAAAATTTCCAAAATTTCTTTCAGTGATTCGTCAAGCCCATTTTTAATTCCTACTATCTGTTGTAAAAAATTGATAGAGTTTCCCTCCTCAACAGTCAGTCTTTGATATGTGCGGGCGAATTTTTGCAATTTTTCTTCTAGAGCTTTGTCTTTTTCCAAGTGTTCTTGAAATTCGTAAAAAGCTCCCTTATTCTTATCTACAAAATTTAAAAAATCTCTGTTTTCATTGTTTTGAGTTGAAAACAGCATCGAAAATTCTCTATTGATAGATGACAGCGCATTATTGATTGCCAGTTTTTCAGGAGAGATGATATCAATCTTCTTCTGTAGCATAATTTGATAGCCATCTTCCTGCTCGTCCAAGGCAAGGATAAACTTTCTGGAGTTATCTGTATGCTGAATAACATATCGATCGAGATGACTGCTTTTCTTGACCCATTTTGTACCGTTGTGGATAAAGTACGGAATAAGCGTTTCAAATTTATCATACGTGAGCATCAAAATTCCCGATTTGTTTTGCAGAAGGTGGAGGGGAAAAAATATTTCAATTAACTTTAAACATTCAGCAGGACAATTACTTTTATCTAATTCACATTGGATAAAAAATTCTAAAAAGCTTTCAATTAAATAATTCAGTTCCCATATTGCTTTATCAGTCTCAGATTTATTAAAATCCTCATCTCCCAAACCTGTGTTTTTTACATATTCAAGGCGTTTAATCACATCTTTTACTTTCTCAAGGTTTCGTCTATTTGCCTGAAGCTTTTCATCAGTACATACTTTTCGATCGATCTTCCCAATCTTTTTGTTGTTGAGAATTAAAGATATCAATTCCTTGTATAATTTGATATACTCATCCGTCGTTTTCATTGCTAACGAATTTATTTTATACACGGGAATATCTGGGTATTGGCTCTCAACTGAAGTGGGAACACATAAGTGTTCTCTCAAGGGGGCAACATATATACCGATTATTTGATTTTTTGGATATTCTTGTATGGTTTTATAAATCGCTTGAAACAATTGGTGAGTTTTTCCTGAACCCGTACCATAATTGATAAGTTTTAGTTGGGGACGGTTTTCGAGAAAGCTATCTTCAATAGTTGTAAGGTAGGAATTAATAATTTTGCAACGAACTGATTCTAACTGCTGATTAAGATCGTCTGTTTGCTTTTGCATTATGTGTTATCACCTTATCTAGAGTAAATACATATCGTGGGATAGTCTTTTCTTTGACTGATACCCATAGTAGCGCCTGAACTCTTGTGCTTTGTCTCGTAAATTGCTATACACCAGTTTTTTAGCATCTTTCTGTGCCTGTTTGGTGTATACCAGATTCCCATTCACCACTCCAAAGAGCGATCGCACTCCTCGATCGACGTTGCCATTCCTTCCCGAATTGATTCCCGCATTCCCGGCACTGAGAGAAGATACAGTGTTTCCTCAACAGATGCGGAGTCAGATTCAGATAATAACACTGCATTGCTAGTTTGTCCTGCGATCGCGATCGGTTGATGCGACTGACTCCTGGGAGCGATCGACTGCGACAACTGCTTTTGGGCTTCATTGATTGGAATCATAATCTTCCACTCGTCTAAATAGGCTTTTCTAGATGAAATTGGGTGGTTGTAGACACTCCCTTAATTATGAGCGATCGTTCCCTTTCAGACTTCTATGATATCTATCTAATTCCTTGATTCTATAACCAGTTATCTACAGGTTCAATCCTCAAGGTTGGCAACTGTCGGTGCTAAGGCTAGTGAAAGCCGAGCTTGCCAATCCTTTGCCTCACCTTCAACCCCAGGATACTCTAGCTTAAAGTTGTCCCAATCTAGATATACTGAACACTGTGATTCTGCCCAAGGAAATCCAGATTTCCAAGAAAAGTTGGGTTTCCATGCAGCCTGATTCTTCCAATCTTCACTTGAATGAAGCACTTGATAAAGAATGTCAAAGGACAATGAAGTTTGCTCCGCTAAGAGTGTTGCATCATACAAATCTTTGCCTTGTGGATACATATCGGTTTCTAACCACAGCAATTTCCATGCCAATGACAGTTCTTTAGAAGCTGCCCACACTAACCTATTTTCACCAATTGACGAAGGGATATAGACCTCAATTGGATCGCACAATAGTTCTTCATTAAAAACCACATCCATATGCAAATCTCCTGAAGGAAAACCCTCTGCTTTCCAAGGAAAAATAATCCGCCTACCTGATGCACGTTCATAAGTCCAAATCTCTGTTATGGAGATTTTGTCAACGTCAATAATCGCATTACCTACATGAGGATTATCTGAAACTATCTGAATTAATCCATTGAACAATTCTCTAGATAAAGGGGAATTGACGCTAATATCGTGAGGTCTAAAAACCCAGTCTATATCACCGGGTTCTCTCGCCACATCTCCTAACCATGCTTTCAGTAATAAACTACCTCGTAAGACAAGGTGATCTTTCCAGATTGAACAACTAATAATTTGCAGCAGATAATCCATCACTTGCCGACGCATATTCAGCCATTGAGTTCTAATCTCTGGATCTTGAAATATTGGCTCTCCCAGACGAAATGCTCCCCGAAGATGCTTTTGGGGAATTAGTGCCGGCTCGAAAACTGTTGGGCGTTCAATTTCCTGACCTTGTTCTGAAACAATGATGTATGTCTTCGGATCGTATTTCATTAATCCTCCTTTATATTATGCTTGATAGTTATTCATGTGAAATTGGTGAATTTTTCCCTATTATACATCCTATCAGCGAATTTTATATTGTGCTTAATAATTATTAAGCCTGTGAAATTGGTGATTATTTACCTATTATTCGGGCTATCCTCTGATTTTATATTGTGCTTGATAATTATCCGTGTAAAATTGGTGATTCTTTCCCTTGAATCCAACCTGCGTCAAGGTCAAGATTACTATCATAGACAACAAATTCTGCTTCGACATCGATTGCTAAATATCTCAAAGTAGCGATCGCTTTTAAGAGAGTTTGAAGTTGTTGTTGAGCTTCAACACGACCCACGGAGATACAACGCTGAGTGACAAATCGCTCGTGATATTGGTCACTCCGAGTCTGGAAGAGATTACGAGAGAGATGAGCAGAATGTCTTTCGGCAATGTCAATCAGAGGCAGAATATCAGCAGAAGGTTCAAGCAACAGTTTGATATGATGCTCAAAATAGCGATCGCATGGATGGTTTAGTGCTTCGGCATTAGACTGCGGAACACTCTGATTCCACTGTGGCACCTCAATTTTGATGCGTGTCACCGTGAAGCCTTCAGCATTTAGAGATTGGCTTGAATCAAATGCCGTCTTTAACTCGTTTGTCAGGCTACCTTGCCCATGCCGCGTCAACATTAGTTGAGATACAGTAACCCCACGGTCTAGAACTATATGGAGAAGTTTTAGACCATGATTAATGCCCCATTGTTCAAGCGCCTCTACTCTGTCCAAGTCCTTGAGGCCAACGGTAATGTGAGTTTCAAATTTTCCAGTGAATTCCATGAATTCTTCCTAATAGGTCGGCTCACCGGAGTCGCAGTATAATGCACTATCGAAACGCTGTTCTCGGAACCCTTGCGAGTTGGTAAGCGCCCCGACTGTCCAACAATTGATATTGATTTGGCTGCAATCCTAATTCCTCAAATTTGTCGGGATATCCCAGTACCAAAACAGAGGGAGAAATTGGGTTTTTAGATTCCTTAATGTAGTCGATCGCCCCTCTGACACGTCCGTAGTAAGTCACCGGCCCTTGGGTATAAAAAACCAGACTTGGTTTCCAGAAACCCACCATAATAAACTCTTCCCCCGGCAGTTTTTGTTGAACCGCAACCTGTGCTAACTGTCTCAGAGGTAACTGACGGTTGATATCAACCAAATTGTAGGCCGGAGTAAGACCAAAGATGATAAATGCTACTAACCCGATGAAGTTAGCAACCAAAATCCAGCGCTGTTGCCGCTGCCAAAGTAAAAGTGCGATCGCCACCGCCGCAGTTATCCAAATCACACCGCCTACAATCAGCAATCCCGACTGCTGAATTGCTTGCGGAAAATTGGGCATAGCCGGGTCGTCTCCGAGCCAGTTGTAGCAGTAGAAAGTTGCTCCCGCTATAATTAATAAAAATACGACATTGAAAATGTATGTAACTAACAGCCCTCGCGGTAAAGAATTCGGTTTTTTTTCTAACTTTGCCCGCCTGCTTTCGGGTTCGTTGCCTGCAATAATATCGCTCCACAGCAGCGTTACCAAAATCGCAGCGGCGGGGATTAAAGGCAATACATAACTCGGCAATTTGGTCACGGCGATCGTGAAAAAGCCAAAGATGCAGCCGAACCAAAATAGGGCAAATAAACTCAACTGAGCCGATCGCGGTTGACGACGCCAGTAACTGCGCTGCCAAAAACGGGTGCGGGCGATCGCCACCGGCAAATAAATCGACCAAGGTGCGAAACCAACTAGCACTACAAAAAAGTAAAAATACCAAGGCGCGGAGTGCTTGTTGACTACTCCAGTAAAACGCTGGAAATTGTGATAACCGAAAAAACTGTCAATATAAGTTTGACCGTTGGCTAAAATAACGAAAATGTACCAAGGCAGGGCGATCGCCAGAATAATCAAGATTCCCGACACCGGACGCATTTCGCGCCAAAGTTGCCGAAAATTTCCCAAATAAAGCCCGAAGCAGCCAACAATCAGCGCTGGCAAGACAATTCCCACAGGCCCCTTAGCCAGAATTGCTAAGGCAATTAGTACGTAAAAAGTCAGATACCACTTATTGGGAAATCGGGAAGCGGAAACAGTGGAAAATTCTGCTTTTTCTCTCTGTTCTTCTAGAGTGTAACCGAGAAAAAATGCGAATAGTGCGGAACACATACAACTAACTAATAGCATATCGGAAACGCCAGTCCGTCCCCAGGCAATAGTTTGGGGATTTAAAGCTATTAGGGCAGCACCAATCCAAGGAGTAGAAAGAAAAATAGGAATACTAGGAGAGGGGGAGAGTGGGGGAGTGGGAGAGTGGGAGAGTGAGGGAGGAAAGACAGTTACATTCATCCGTGTATCCGTCTCCAAATCCGTGTCGTACCCTTCTTCCTTCTTCCTTCTTCCTTCTTCCTTCGATTTCGATAGGGTATAAAATCCCATGCAAGTCAGACCGATCGCGCACAAGGCCGAGGGAAGACGCACGGCCCATTCGTTAACGCCCAGAGTGCGGTAAGCCACCGCCATCAGCCAGTAAATCAACGGCGGCTTGTCAAACCTGGTTTCGCCGTTGAAATAAGGAGTGATCCAATCTCCTGTCACCGTCATTTGACGGGCGGCTTCGGCAAACAACGGTTCGGTTTCGTCAACTAAACCGATGTTGCCGAGATTCCACAAGAAACCTACCCAGGCGATCGCGCACAGCCATAAAAGCGATAGCAGCAAAGGTGCGATCCTCTTCGTTGGCGTAGCCCCCGTAGGGGCGGGCTTTCCTTCGGATCGCTTCGCTAACGCTAACGGACGCTTCCTAAACTCTGACAAACTTTTAATAAATTCCTTCACGCAAACTTCCTGCGATTTTAGATTTAAAATTTTCGCTCGCATAGAGAGTCTACCGAAAGATTCGCATTCTCGAAACTCCCAATTCGATCGAATCTGGTTAAACAGAGATGTTACACCATTCTCAACAAGGCTTTTATGAACAGGCAAGATGCCTGTTCCACAATAAAATTCACTCTTTGTGGAACAGGCATCTTGCCTGTTCTTGAGAATGGTGCAAGATATCAGTTAAACAGAGATGTTACACCATTCTCCACAAGGCTTTCATGGGCGGGCAGGATGCCCGCCCCACAATAAAATTCACTCTTTGTGGAACAGGCATCTTGCCTGTTCTTGAGAATGGTGCGGCTATGTGAGTTTAACCTCACATAGCCGCACCATTCTCAACAAGACCGTATCAACCGGCTTTCTCGACCAAAATCTCGGCACCTGCAGCTAAGGGTTCACGGCTGCAAAATTAATTGCCATTCTCCGGCTGTGCTGTTCCAAGCGGGCGTGGGTGTCTCCCCGGCGACGTAAGGCCCCCAGTAGTGGCGAGAACCATCCTGAGCAAAAACCACTAAAATGTCTCCCCGTTTGACTTGTAACTTGCCCTCCGGCAGCGATAGCATCAGTCCCTTGTCGCCACCTTCCCCCGGCGCAAAATCCCAGTGCGCGGGTTTGCCGTAGGATTTCTCGGCTTGCCGTTTCGACAGCAGGGCCACTCGCACTGGGTGTTCGCTGCGGTTGCTGACGCGCAGACTGCCGGCGGCTTTAGCATCTACAGGGATTGAGGAAAGCAATTCCTCCTCTGGATCTGGGGGGGTTGGTGTGGAGTCGGGTTTGGGCTCGCTGGCGGTGTCTGCAGAAGCTGTCGCGACTGGGGAAACGGGGGGTGTGGGGGGATATGCGGTGGCTTGTGAGGGCCAATCGCTGGACTGATTGGAACCGTTGGAGATAGTGATTTCAAAACGTCCTAGAAACATTCCTGTAATTAGGACGATCGACACTCCAATTACGATCTGGTAAATTTTAAGATTCATAAATTTTAGGCTTAAAGGATAGACTGCACCCGCAATGAGTCTTAACTATTTTTAATGTAAAACCAGGGGTTGCTGTGCCACAAGATACAGTTACACTTAATTACTTGACCGTTCTCGGCGATAAGTCGCCGATCGCTCAATACCATCTTAGATGTTAAATTTGAGATTTTAGATGGCGACATACTGACCCCGGTAAGGATTTGGAGTTGGTCGGGAGTGGCATTTTTTGACTCATCGGTATAGCTTTTCATACCAGTTGAAAAAAAGAGTGCCACTATAGGCGCGTACTCCAAACCCCAATAGTAATCAGTAATTCCCCATCTCAAATCTCAAATCTCGAATCTCAAATTGTATAACTTTTATGCAGAATACCCGAATTAACAGATTAATTGATGTTCTGGGCGATCGCTTCCGAGGCTGGCTGAGCAATCCTTGGCGGCGGATTTCGCTCCTGCTAATTAGTCTGCTATTCGGCACTTTTTTGGGAACTGCTATTTCGACGATCGCCGGACAATCTGCGGATTGGGATATTATCGCGGCCGGGCTGTTGGTGTTGTTGACGGAGTTCGCGAGCTGGCTGGTTTACGGCAGCCCGCGGCCTGTAGCCCGTTCTTTTTGGGTGGATATGCTCAATGCTCTGAAAATTGGCGTGACTTACAATTTATTTGTGGAGGCTTTCAAACTAGGCTCGTGAACGAACCTGACGGTCAACTGAGTACAGTTAGACCGCAGGCTTCTTTTTCCTTTTTTTCAAAGGCTTTTTTGAG
>NZ_JAUBUJ010000047.1:19249-60953 GCF_036705405.1 Microcoleus sp. B13-B6 | reverse complement strand
GTCCCGCCCGTCCAAAAAGGACGGGCGGGACGCCCATCCCACAAACTTGTGGAAGTTATTTAATTCTCATTCCTTATAGGGTGTCTAAAATACAACCAATTCCCGCTTCATGAAGTACAGTAGCAACAGCTTGTCAACCCCTTTGTGAATTATTTAGTATTGAGTAAATAAGCGTCCAGTAGCAAGTAAAACATCAAGCTGGAGTGGTAGTGGTTGGAGAGAAATGACGTAAAAAAGCTTTCAGTTGTGACCACCATAATTCTATCGGATTAAAGTCTGGAGAATAGGGTGATAAATTGAGTAGACGCTTAGCCAGCCGATTGAATCAAGGGATCAATAGGAGAAGGGATTTTGGCTTGAGCACTAGGGAGGAAGGGAAAATCGCCGCCACTCAGCGCGGCTAGAAGTGAGAAGAGTAACGTCGAGCCAATGGTTTGCAGTTTCATCGTTTTTACTTCCTCCGTCAGATACATCACCTGAGCCAATATAGCAGTTATCAACCGCATAAGGTACACTCAGTAAAATTCATTAGCGTTTTGGCCTCGTACACACCAATCCTCTACTATTATGAGGGCGAGCAACTCATAACATTTTAAGGTAGCTCAAAGCTTGGTTCAAAAACTCGCCCATTGGCTAAGCTGCTACGCATTTAAATTGAATCCAGAGACGGGCAGGATGCCCGTTCCACAATAATTGTAGAAAAATTGAGTGTCAAATTAGGTGCACAACAGCTTAGGGAGAACTAAAAAATCTAGCTTCCCTTTCTACCGATGGCGGATTTTCCTTAAAGTTGGTTGGAAAAATTGATGTGATTGAACAACTGCTGGATAAAAAAATGATGCTACTTTAAAATAGTTATGCCAAGGCTTTCAAAAAAAGACCCCAATAAAATTCAGTATATCTTATTACGCGATCGCCCAAAAAACATTGAATTTGAATTCAAATTTCTCCCTTCACAGGCAAAACGATCGCAAACTCAGTGCCAACTCCAAGCTCTCCCTTCACCTCAATGCTTCCGCCATGTTTCTCTACCGCAATCTGGTGGACAATTGTCAACCCCAATCCCGTTCCCTTTCCGACACCTTTCGTCGTGAACAAATGGTCGAATATCTGCTGTTTAATTTCCTCTTTGATTCCGATGCCGTTATCAGCAATTTTAATTTTAATGTACCCTTCGCCGACTAGCTCCGTGCAAATCGTGATGCGGTTGGGATTGGCGGTAATTTCGCTAAAACTGCGTCCTATATTTGACTCTTCTAAGGCATCGATCGCATTGGCAAGCAGGTTCATGAAAACTTGATTCAATTGACCGGGAAAACATTCGATTTTAGGGAGATTGCCGTATTTAGTTATCACTTCGATCTGCGGGCGGTGTTCGTTTGCTTTGAGACGGTGTTTCAAAATTAAAATAGCGCTATCAATGCCTTCGTGAATATTAAAAGGAACTTTGTAGTCTTTGTCGCCTCGCGAGAAGGTACGCAAACTGTTGCTGATGCTGCAAATGCGATCGCATCCAAGTTGCATTGAATCAATCATCTTCGGTAAATCTTCCAAAAGATAATCGAGGTCTATCTCTTCGGCGTGGTCGGCTATTTCCGATTGGGATGCACCGGAGCGATACAATTCTAAGTGTTCGATAACATCTTCCAAACTTCTTTTACCTTCGCTTAAATTGCCAGAAATAAACCCAATCGGATTGTTAATTTCGTGGGCAACTCCGGCGACTAAATTACCCAAGGCAGACATTTTCTCACTTTGCACGATTTGCAGTTGTGCTTGTTGTAAATTTTTTAAAGTTCTTTCTAGCTGTTGATTTTGCTCTTGCAAAAGTTCGGCTGCTCGCTTGCGATCGGTGGCATCAACAGCCAAACCAATAATCCCGATTGTCTCGCCCAGGGAATTTTTTAACTGGACTTTCGTGATTTCTAAATCGTGTAGTTTGCCGTCAACAAGTCTGAGAATTTCGCTGGAGTAATGCGGCAAATCTTGAGCAAGGCAGGCGGCATCGGAAGCCAGACAGCCCGCTGCATTCTCCCCCAGTATATCTTTATAATGATCGACAGCTAGGAAATCGCTCAGAGACACGCCCACATCTTGAGAAAATGTCTTGTTCAAAAACTGTACTTTACCACTGAGATTCACCATCCAAATCCAAATCGGAGCGACATCAAGAATCGCTTGGAGCATTGTTTTCTGATCTGCAAGCTGAGCTTCGGTTCGACTAATTTTTACTAGCGATCGCTCTAATTGTAGGTTGTAATCCTGATATTTTTTATAGAGTAGAGCATTTTGCAAACAGATGGCTGCCTGGGAACACAGGAGATTGAGAAGTTGCAGGCGATCGCGGGTAAAAACTTTGGCGGTTAAGCGGTTTTCCAGATACAAAATGCCGACTAAGTTGCCTCGATCGAGAATCGGCCAACACAACAGGCTCTGCGGTTGGTATTTGAGGATGTAGGAGTCGGAATCCCAATCACGTTGTTGAGCGAGATCCCGAACAATCACAGGTTTCAATAAATTTTTAACGCAGTCAACAATTGTGAGGGGCAAGATATCGCTGTTTTCATCGAGTTTTGCCGATGATAAGTTGATCGCCCATTCGAGTCCCGAATTGTCGATCGCGCTGGTAGCCGCGATTTCCCATTGATTGCCATTTGGCAAAATCAGCGCCCCTTTGTTAGCTGCTGTATTTTTCATCGCCAGTTGCATCAGTTTGGCAATCAGTCGATCGAGTTCTCTTTCACTAGAGAGCCCTTGACAAGCTTTTAGCAGTGTTGAAAAATTCCCGAAATCTGAGACGCTCGCCGAAACAGACGGAGGAATGGATGGATGAATGGATGGATGAAGCGATTGATTTTGCCCAGCATGTGTGGGAAAATTTGCTAATGGATTTGCAGGGAGTTTGGCGGGTTCTAAAATCGGTTTTAATAATTGAGGATAACGTTTTTCTAAGTCGTCAATTTTTGCTCTATCTCCCCAGCGGACATAGCAATCATAGGCATCTATCATGTAGAGTCTGGCAATTTTTTCTCTTCCCAACGACAGGTAAAACTTAGCAGCGAGTTCGCAGGCAAGAGCTTCTTCATTGACATATTCGTTAGCTTTAGCTCCGGTAATAGCTCGATCGTACAGTTCCATTGCTTCTGCTGTCTGTCCCAAAACGCCGAGCAATTCTGCCTCAACCAGATCGAACTTGTGTTGGTAATTGATCGGCGTATGGTGCGCGAATTCTTTGAGTTTTTTCTGACTAGCCTGAACGCGCTTAAGGATTTGTTGGCGCTCCGCCGGTGTGGCATCTGCATAGAGTGCCAAATCGGCCAGAGCATCATGAAAGTCGTGCATCATAGTTACTAGCATCAAAACAGAATTCCCAAGATAAGGTTTGCCTCCATTTCCCCTGTCGATTGGCGGTGGATTACGGCTCGAATATATCCCGAATCCGTGGCCTCTTTTTGCTAAAATTTATACACCTCCATCTGGCAGATAACAGTCTAGATTAATTGAAAGATTGGAATGTTTAATGTATTTGTAAATAACCGGTCTGCGTTCAAGTTCGTCGAGAATGTCTGTTCGGTTGAGGACTATTTCTCCCGATGCAATTAACGGTCGCTAATGCAACTTTATTCGATTGTGGCAGCACCGCGTCCCGGAAATCCTCCGCCACCACGACGTAGGTTTGAGAATTTTAGCGGCGGGTTGTCGGTCTTTCTCGTGCACGAACGGATCGATAGCCGATCGAGAATCTGTGTACAATTGCGCGATCGGGCGATATCCCTGCCTTACCGCAGTCAAATCTACTGCATCTACTATGGCGTCCATATCCGCTGGCCTCCACCCAGACATTAAGGTAACAAAACGTAGTGTATCTATCTTAGGGCATAAATACCATAATTTTCCAGCGGTCGATCAGAAATTCTACTTATTATGTGTTAATAAAAAACATTTTATACTTTGGCGATCGGGATTAAAGCTTTTTACTTACGTATAAGTTTCTGCTGTTAATCTCAAATGCGATTCAATGAAGGCGTAATACGGTAGAAACGCTGCCTTATCATGTCTTGAAAAATACAATTGCTAATTAAGTGAATTTAATATAGCGCGATCGACCAACTTTCCGCTACTATATGGAAAATTTTTTACCTTAAAAAATGAAAATACAATGTATAGAAATAATAAAAAATCCGTCGTGAAAGGAGTGACACTCCACTCCCCCCTAGAAAAGGACAGGGCCGTTGCATTGTGGTGAAACCCCCCTGCACTCTACTTCCGGGCTAATAGCCCTGCCAGGGGTTAAAACCCAATCAAATATTAATAGGCAGTAGTCTTCACATGACCGAAAGCATCCAGGATACAAGCCCCCGTATTCATCCGTGGGGTCAATGCTTCAATTCTTTAATCTAAAATCTAAAATCTAAAATCTAAAATCGATTGACCGAAAGCATCCAGGATACAAGCCCTCGGATTCATCCGTGGGGTCAATGCTTCAATTCTTTAATCTAAAATCTAAAATCTAAAATCGATTGACTTTACCTAGATTCCGACAGGGGTTTTAACCCCTGTCGGAATGTAGCTTCCCGAGAAGGAAACAGCGTTATTTGAGATTAGTCGTCTGTCGCTCTTTTTGTCGCTCGTTGAGGTCAGTCAATATCTCGACTCACTTTCTAGGGAACCTTGTCCGATGCCTCTTCAGCGTTCTATCTTGCATCTCGTGCTGCATCATTGATATTTTCTTGGCCGCCGCTGGTACCATATCTCAGAGACTCAGTACCCTCTGATACTCTTTCTTTTGCTCCCTGGGTGGCTTCTTTAACAATATCTTTTGCTCCCTGCAAGCCTTCGCGAGTGTTTTCTTTAAGATTAGAAAAGCCTTGTTTGGTTTTGTCGCCCAAGTTATCAGCTTTGCGCTGGGCGGTGCGAGCATCTTCCTTCACCTTGTCCCCAATTTGGCCTAGTTTCTCAGGCGCGTCATCCGCTACCCGCCGTACATTTTCGCCTACATTGTTGCTAGATTTCGTGTCAATGCGGTGCTGCGCTTCCTCTTTGAGAAGCTGAGCTTTTGCTTCTGTTGTTGTAAGCTTTTTGTTTCTGGGATCGACATCGGGGTAGTCGTTCATGCCGCCTTTGAATTCGGACGTTACAGCCCCGGTCGGTACTTCTTCTCTAATTTGGTCGGCTGTTTTTCCTACCCTCGCATCAGCTTTTCCTGCCATCACATCCGTTTTTCCTGCCGCCACACCAGCGCCGCTGCAGGCCGTACTCACTAATACTAAAATGCCAGCCAGAAACACGGTTAAAATTTGTACAGCTCGAATTTTTTTCAGAAATGCAGTTAGTCTCTTCATAAAAATGCTCCTTTCTATTGTGAGATTCTCAAATGCCTTGTGGCTTTGTAGATGTCTAGCCTTACCAAATTAGGCACTTAAACACTTTTTTAGTATACGAATAGAAACAGGAGCTTTTCATCTATCTCAAGTTAGATTCCTGAAGTTATAGTAGAAGGAAGAAGGAAGAAGGAAAAAGGAAGAAGGAAGAACGAAGAAATAACAAGGAAGAAGGCTCTTCGGCTTGGCGAGCGGATAGAAATCAGCAATCAGGAAGAAGGAATGGACAATCCTCAATATTTTACCCATTATTAAAAGTCGCAGCACCCCCCACGGGACAAGGCAACGCCGTTTCCCTACATGGCTGTTGGGTTCTGTGTGCGCGCACTAGGTTGAGATGTTTTGCGTTTTTTTAAGTTAAAAAAAAACCTTCCGGTCAGGAACCAGAAGGCAGTGGATGTATGATCTCAAGTACAACAAGGTCTTTAATCGCAATTGTCGTGGCCTATCCCGATCGCACACATCTGTCTAATGGCTGAAAGTATCTGTACAGTTGCTAAGGATTTTGAATCGCTGTTTTTAGACTTTTGCAGAATTCACCGATCGCCTCTAAACCCTGTTCTGGAGTTCCTTCGGCCAAGCGTTTGACAAAAGCACTACCAACAATCGCAGCATCTGCACCCCATTCTTTCACTTGGCGAGCGTGTTCGGGTTTCGATATACCAAACCCGACGCCGATGGGTTTGTCGGTGACGGCGCGAAGTTCTTGCAGCAACTCTTTTGCTCTCGTTTCTAAGCCTTCGCGTACTCCCGTAACCCCCGTCACGCTGACTAAGTAAATAAATCCTTGAGACTGACGAGCGATCGCTTCTATACGACTTTTGGGACTTGTCGGAGCAACTAATAATGTTAGTTCAATCCCTAATTTGTTGGCAGGTTGGATGAGACTGTCGGCTTCTTCTAAGGGCAAGTCTGGTACAACCAATCCCTGAACTCCAGCACTTTTGATTTGCTGCAAGAAGGTTTCTATACCTCGGTACAAAATCGGGTTGTAGTATGTGAAGAGAATGATGGGCGATCGCAAATTCGGACTAACTTTCGCTACCATTTCCAGCACCGAATCTAACCGCGTTCCCCGCTGTAGAGCCCTTGTAGCAGCAGCTTGAATCACCGGCCCGTCAGCTAGCGGGTCAGAATAGGGAACGCCAAGCTCGATCGCGTCTGCACCGTTATCATCCAAAATTTGCAGTGCTTTAGCCGTTGTCTCCAAGTCTGGGTCGCCAGCAGTAATAAAAGGAATCAATGCACATTGGTGGTTCTTGCGTAACGTTTCAAAACAATTAGAAATAGTCATTAGGCAGTTGTCAGTTGTCTGGTGTCAGTTGGCAGTTGGCAGTTGGTTGTTGGCAGTTGGTTGTTGTCTGGTGTCAGTTGGCAGTTGGTTGTTGGCAGTTGGTATTAGCTAATAACAACTAATATCATGTCCGATCGATTAACCATAATATCCCGGTCGGGGCGGGTTTTTGAGATTGTCAATTATTAGCAGGTATTGTTGGCGAGGGGAGCCCCTACAAAAAGCGCGATCGCTCGACCGGACATGATATAACCACTGACAACTAACAACTAACCACTAACCACTGACAACTGACAACTAACCACTAACCACTGACAACGGACAACTAACCACTGACTAATTATCTTTTTCCAGCTCAATTTCGGCTTGAAGTTTGGCTAATTCTTCAGGAGTGAGTGCATCTAGCTGCTTCTGCAAGACAGCTTCTTTGTAGTCTTGCAATTGCTGGCTGTAGGTCATATTTTGAGTCAGTGCTCGAAATAAATAAGTCACCAGCCAGCCAATCAAGCCGGCGACCAAAAATAACTGACTCCAAATCCCTGCATTCATGCTGTCGAGTCCGGCAAATTGCAGTAGCAAGTAGACAAACCCACCTGCTACAAAAAAGCCGACACTGATTCCAATTACGTCAATACGTCGCATTTATGCTTCTATCTGCCGCCGTTTGGGCCGAAAATTCAAAAACGGAGCTAGCAGAAACATACCTGGGAAGAAGAAGAACATCAAGAAGTACATGAAGCCGCGCTCAAAAGAGGTAGCGACGTACCAGCGGCTGTTCAGGTAAGCGTAGGTGGCGGCGGGTACTACCAGGAGGTAGGCTCCTGCCAAGACGGCGTAAAGCAGTAAGGTAATATACATTTTTTGCTCTAGAGGAATAATAACACGGGTAGTCGGTTGACACGCTCCGTTAGCTGGTTAACTATTGTACCGCTTGGGGAGAGCCAGCGCGACTTTTGGGAATTTTTTGATTAGGGGTTGCGTAAATTGGGGTTTTGCCTGTAGAATAAAAGGCTGTTGCTGTTAGTGGCTCAAAACCACAGCAGCTTGACCAAAGGGGGGCGTGGCGGAATGGTAGACGCTACGGACTTAAAATCCGTTGACCCGAAACGGTCGTGTGGGTTCAAGTCCCTCCGCCCCCATCCATTTCAATCATTTGTGATTCAATGGTTTCAGATTTATTGTCACCAATAGTTCTGTTTTCCGCTCGATTTTCGCGCTAATGGTTTTTTACTATGTCCAAAAGCGCCTCTATATCTGCCCAGTTCGCCCCGGAATTTTTACGTCGGGTATTCAACTGGTTGAGCAAAGCGGCTGGTTTGGGAAATTGGGCGACGGTGGGAACCGATTTTTTATGTTCATCCCGCCCCGCGTAATATTAAGCTGTTGTGCATTTAAATTGAATGTCAAAAAATAATCAAGCGTCTTGTGGGGTGGGCGTCTCGCCCGCCCTGAATATGCAATTTAAATGCGTGACAGCTTACGCAGCAACTGGCAAAGTAATCACAAATTCCGTGCCCTGTCCTATTTGAGAATTTACCTCAATTTTGCCTTGATGCTTGGCAAGGATTTGATAGGAAATAGCCAATCCTAGTCCAGTGCCTTTGCCGATCGACTTTGTAGTAAAAAATGGGTCAAAAATCTGTTGGGCACTGGCGGAGGCAATTCCGGGCCCGTTATCCCGAATCTTGACGGTGACAGTATTGTCTGCCGTAACTTCCGTGCTAACCCAAATCGTTGGCGAATAGCCTTTTTCTTCCTTTTTCACCTCTTCCAGCGCATCTATTGCATTGCCTATCACGTTCATAAATACTTGATTTAGTTGGGCTGGATAGCACTCAACCGCAGGCAATTTGCCGTATTGTTTAATAACTTGAATACCTTGTTTGAGCCGATGATTGAGAATTACGAGGGTGCTATCAATTCCTTCGTGAATGTCGGCTGCTTTCATTTTTCCGTCGTCGCATCGCGAAAAATTCCGCATGGAGACGACAATTTCGCGAATGCGATCGGCTCCCATTTTCATCGAAGAGAGGGTTTTTGGCAAATCTTCTCGGAGAAATTCGAGTTCAATGTCTTCGATGCGCTCTAGAATGGCATCTGGTGGGTTGGGATAATATTCTTGATAGAGAGTTACCAAATCTACCAAATCTTTGATGTATTGGTTGGCATAGTCAATGTTGCCCCCGATGAAATTGACAGGATTGTTGATTTCGTGGGCTATCCCTGCAACCATTTGACCGAGAGATGACATTTTTTCGGTTTGAATTAATTGGGATTGAGTTTCTTTTAGTTCTTTTGTATACTCGCTAACTCGCTGAATTAATTGATTGAAAGAGACCGCTAAGACTCCGATTTCATCGTCGGTTGTGACTGGTACTTGCAGGTTAAAATTCGATTCGCGAGTGACTTGCTGAGCCACATTAGTGACGGTTTCGAGGGGTTGGGCGATCGCGCGGCTGGTTTTGTCCGCCAGTGCGACAGCGATGAGTGCTGAAATTAGCATACTTCCGAGAATAATTCGGTTTCGCAAATTTTCAGATTCTTCTAATGCTTGGGTTCCTTCCTGTTTGTGAAGTTCTACTGTTGAAATTAGGTCAGTTAAACGTTGAGCAAGGTTATCTAGTACGATCGCCTCTTGGCCGCTGCTAGTCCTCAACATTTGTAGCTGTGCGGACTCGATGCTGTTGGGAGGCAAGTTCCAAACTTCCGCTTCTTTTAACTGCAATTTAATTAGCTGACCGTAGTCATCAATGACGAGGGCAGATTTCTTCAATATAGCCTGCAATGCTGCCTCTTCTGTTGCTAGTCTCTTGGGATGTTCTCGTGCGAAAGATTCAATTTCTGAAATCAGGATTTTCGCCTGAGTGATTTGCCCGAAAAAGCGATCGTGTTCGTATTGCAGCAACACCGTGTTTCCCAAAACGGCCGGCAATCTCGCCGCGTGCGATCGGGCTTCAAATACGGTATTTTGCAAATTTTGCAGCATTTGCTGCTGCTGCCCAGCAACATTTACCTGAACTAAAGCTTGCTTGTGAAAGTAGTCTCCCAATCTCAGTCCCCCACCAGTTCCCAAAATCGCTATGCCGATAGCTAAAGCATAGCCATAGCTAATTTTTTGACCGATCCGCAAACGGTTGCATTCTGCCTTTAGCCCAGTTATATTAATAGTTGATTTTTGTAACAAATGTTTTTGAGCATAGTGCTCTTGCTCTACCTTGCTATTCTTGGACTGACTGTGGTTAAATAATAACATTGGAAGTTCCTCCCAAACAAATCAGGAGTAATTGAGCGAAGAAAAGCAGAATGCACTTATGCTGAAGGTCGAAAGCAGTTGTGAGTGTTGAAGTTGGAATTTTGAAATCTTTAGCTCAAAACTCACCCCTCAATACTCAACGCTTCCCCTAGTATCTCTCTTTTTAGGCTAGAGTGTTTGTGATCTCTATCAACAATTTATGTGATTATACGCAAATTTACAAAACTTAGGGTGACAGCGATTAGTATTTTTAGTCTGTTGGGACACCAGGCCCAACTACCGATTCTTGCCGTTTTTCTTTTTCTGCCAGTTCTAGGTTTAATTCCAGCACTTTTGGTAAAATATCGTCGCTGTCAGTAAATCCGTAAGCTGCATTACATTCGCGATCGAGCTTAGCATGAAGTTTATAAAGTTGACTTGTTGGCTCTTCAAAAAATTTATTGTAAAGTTGAGTAATTCCCCACTGCTTTGCTGACATTTGTTGAGTGCGGTATTGATGCAATTCGACCGCCGTTGCCCGAATTTGCTCTACTAATTGACGAGTCGGTGTCTGGGGAAATGGGAAAGTTTCAAAGCAGGTATTGTGGGTGTATGCGATATCTCCTTTGAGAGTTGATTTTTGAGCGTGCATCCAAATTCGGTGAATTTTAGATGAGAGAATGCCGAGAAGATAAAAGTCTTCTGAGGCAACAACTATTGATTTGTCCCCTGGCAGCCAACTAACGGGGGCGGGAATGAAGACAGCCCACTTTGAGACTCTCGGTACAGTGAAGTAGTGAGATAAGGGGGCGATCGCCTTTCTCATTGCTGGTCGTTTTTCGCCATATTTCCACCAATTAACTTTAGTTACTTCTCTGCGGTTTTTATCACGTTCTAGCTTGACATGAGCTTTCACATACTCAAAAGGCAGCACATATTCACTCGCTTCTTCAATGTTCATATCATTGAAGTCAATAATCCACCGTTCCGGCATACCGTTAGGATTCTTTGCTAGATTAGCCCCCATTGAAAAAAGTTTAAGAACCTCTTGATTTTTCGCATCAGCTTTAATCCAATCATTAACCTGTTGTTGAGTAACGATAAATCCCATTCCCACCGGAATTACACCTTGAAAGCATTTATTTAAATTCGCTGACAACCGGGCAGCTTGAGAAACATCAATCGTAGCTTGCAGCGAAGAGTTGATACTAGAAACCGCGAGGTTATCTAAATAATAAAGTTTCGGCTTTTCCTTGCTCCAGTTAATCAAGCTGACATGAACCTTAGCTTCCCCAGACCAAGGCTGAGTAGAAACTGCTGCATAAATGTGACCGCCATTTTGCGCGACATAATCTAAAGCAGCAGCGCGGCTTTTTCCTTGACTGATTGAATTAGTAGCCACTAAACCAGCCCTGCCATTGAGTTCTAAATTATTGTGAGCTATGCGAAACCAATAAGCACAAAAATCCACCGAATCTTTCACATCAGGAAAGCGTTTAAACACGCGGTCAATATATTCATCTCCCAGGGCAATCCTCATGTGCTTTCCGCCTAAAAACGGAGGATTCCCGATAATCGCGTCAGCCTTCACCCAATCAGTAAATAAGGCATCCTTACAGACAATATTTTTATCCAAAGTATCTAAAGGCAGAGAAGGTTCTTTCAATCCCAAATTATCGATCGCCACCTTGCGGCCAATCATCAACGTCACCCGCGCCAACTCCACCGCAAACGAGTTAATATCCATGCCGTAAAATTGCAGCGGCGTGACTAAATTCATATAACCTCTTGTACCGTCTAACTCGTTTAGCTTATCTAAAAGTAACTTTTCAACTTGCTTGAGTTCCTGATAAGCTACATACAGAAAATTACCCGAACCGCAAGCCGGATCTAGGACGCGATAGCGACCTAATTCTTGGTGCAGATTTTGCAGTTTGGCTACGGTATTTGCAGCGTTAATTCGATCTTCCCAGTAATAACTAATTGTGGGCAAAACAATGCGGCGAATGTCTCCCTCTGTAGTAAAGTGAATCCCGTAGGCACGGCGCTGTTTTTTATCGGTTTTCAAAGCCGATTCAAAGATATTGCCAAAAATAGAAGGGCGTACCTGACTCCAGTTTTGTTCGGCACAAACTTCTAATATTTTCAACTCTCCCTGTTGCAGTTCAATGGGGTGTATTTCCGAAAATAATCCGCCGTTGAAATACTCGACTCCTTCATAACGTCCTTCCGGCGTGACTCCCTGCTGATTCATTGCTTGAAATAAGCCGCCCAAGACATCGTAAGAACTTGCTCCTTCTAGGCAATCTTTGACGCAGCGAGTAAAGAGTGCCGGCGGCAAAAGTCCCCTATCTTCGGCAAACATTGCTAAGACGCACTGCAACACAAATCGCTGTGCTTGAAACTGATTAAATTTAGCAAATTTGCGCTCTTGGCCGCGCTCGATTAGCATTTCCAGCAGCATCCCCATTCTGCTAGCAGCTTTTTCGGTAATCTCGACTTGGTTGTTTTTGAATATGGGGCGGCGGCTAGTAGATTCCATGAAGGCAAAAGCGGGCGATCGCGCGGGCAATTGCTTTAGGGATATAATGTCTACAGGCTGATCCGGCTGAAGGTCGAAATCGTAAATGTGAAACTCGTCAAAATTGCACATCATCACGTAGCGCGGGCGATCGTCTTTTTTGAGGCGAATATAATAGCGTTCTGTTTGGGTGCGGTGTTCTCTTTTAGTCAAGTCTTCGCCGCGCTTTTTCATTTCAATCAAAACGTGCTTTTTCCACACCAAATCAGCAAATCCCATTTGACCTTTTTTGCTGCTTTTTTCTATGCGTTCCTCATAGGTTGCGCCTGCTTCTATTGCCCCCTCGTGGCCGAAAGCCTGAAAGAAGCGGTCTAAAAATACTTGTGCTTGTCCTTTTTCATCGCCTGTAATGTGTTGCTGGCAGTAGGTGACGAATTTCTGGAGGCTTTCAGGGGTTGCTGGCATGGGAGGATAATTTAAAACGCATATTAATTAGTATAATCTGGTTAGAAGTTACGCAGCGATCGCTTAAAATTTCGATACTCCCTAGCCTTTTTTCAAGAGAGTAGAATTGATTCATACTTCCTTGGCCCGCCAGGCCCGCCACGCCCGCCAGGGACTGAAGTCCCTGTCTAATAGCAAAAGTCGGTTGAAACCGACTGAAATACAGGACTTACGCACAGCAAGCAAATACTAACTTTACAGTCCTCTTAAGAGGACTTTCGCTTTGAGGCAGGGAATTCATTCCCTGCCGGACTATCGGACTGTCGGAATATCAAACTGCATCAGTGACCGATCATCCAAGGTCGTCCCCCTCGGTGTTCACGATTCCGCTGCGGTTTAGGTTCCTCAGAACGCTTAACTACCTGCGGTTCCCGATTTTCTTGACCTTTCAACCGCAGCTTTCCAGTTAGAATCATCGGTGGCGAAAAGATGCGTTTAGCAACAGTTTCGCAATTCGGGCAAAGCACCGGTGTATCTGCTTCTGCAAGAGGGCGCCACTTATCAAAAATGCCGCAAGTTTCACACTTAAAATCGTAAAGAGGCATATCAATTTTTGATTGTAGATTTGGATGCAATGACTAGGGCGGGCCGCGCATTTGTGTTAATTTAAGTTCAACTTAAGGTCAAAGTTAGTATCAGTCTGCTGTCTGAGTCACATTCCTCTAGATCCCCCCTAGCCCCCCTTAAAAAGGGGGGGACAAGAGCGCTCAAAGTCCCCCTTTTTAAGGGGGATTTAGGGGGATCTAGACTCGGATAAAAGCGAGAGATACAGAGGGCTTTAGTCTTAAGTTCACACCCCCTTGACTGGCCCGGCCCGCCCTACTAATTAAGATGGCAGAATATCCATCTCGAAAATTTCTGTCGGTAAAGCAATAGTGCAGCAAGCATTGGGAATATCCACAATGCCGCTGATGCGACCCTCAACCGGAGCACAACTTAAGAGCAAATACGCTTGTTCTCCGGTAAAACCAAACTTTTTCAAATATTCGATCGCATTCAAACAAGCTCGGCGATAAGCAACGTGGGCATCCATATAATACTGCTGACCCGTAAATTCATCAACAGAAATCCCTTCAAAAACCAGGTACTCAGAATAGCGGGGTTCCACCGGCCCGGGTTTGAAAATCGGGTTGACCATCGCGTATTTATCCATGCCACCTTTGATAATATCAACGTGGAGGTCGATGTACCCCGACATTTCAATTGCCCCGCAGAATGAAATCTCCCCGTCTCCTTGAGAAAAGTGAATATCTCCCATCGAAAGTTTCGCGCCTTCGACATAAACCGGGAAATAAATTCTCGAACCCCGCGACAGGTTTTTAATGTCGCAATTGCCGCCGTGTTCGCGGGGAGGAACAGTGCGCGCCGCTTCTGCCGCAACTCGCTCGAATTCTGCCCCTTGCAGCGACCCCAAAACTGCATTCTTGGGGTTCGGCAGTGCTGCTAAAGGCGGCACTCGATCGGGATTTGTTGCTACTAATTCCGCTTCCCGTTTGTTCCATTTATTCAACAATTCCTGAGAAGGAGCGCAACCGATTAAACCCGGATGAGTAATCCCCGCAAACCTGACTTTTGGTATGTGTCGGGAAGCGGTATAAATTCCCTGAAAATCCCAAATTGCTTTAGCAGCAGTCGGAAAATGTTCGGTCAAGAAACCGCCGCCGTTTTCTTTAGCAAAAATTCCCGTAAAACCCCATTCGTCCCCTTGCAAAGCCCCGATATCCAGGATATCGACTACTAGAATATCCCCCGGCTGCGCGCCGTTAACGTAAATTGGCCCGCTCAAAACGTGAACTACTGTTAAGTCTACATCGCGAATGTCGTCGGGATTGTCGTCATTTTTAATTTGTCCGTCTGTCCAGTCTTTGCACTCGATGCGAAATACATCGCCGGGATTGACGGAAACTACTGCTGGAATATCTGGATGCCAGCGATTGTGACCGACTAATTCCTGTTCTGACATCGGTTTGGTCAAGTCAACTTTGAAGAGAACTTGAGGCATATTCTGCACTCCTCTAGTTACTGATTTTTACATGGTACGCGCATCTTCGCCGATCTGATGGTTGATAAATGTAAATTCTTATACTAATAAGTGCAGAAACCAAAAATATTTCAGATAACGATTATCATTATTTAACTAATTGCAGGGAAGCGCCGCAGTCGTGGTATGTTTTTGATAGTGAATGTTTTTAAATTTTAAAATTAGTGACTGAAAATTTGACCAAACAACATATAGAGCAAGTTGAAAATGGATGGCACGGCAGCCTGGATTTAGCCTATGCTAACCGCAGCGGTGCAACTCAAATCATTCACAATCAAATGCAAGCGCCCCTAAAGGTACAGCGCCCGTTTTATCCTGAAGGTAAAGAGATTTGTCACAGCGTCATCTTGCACACGGCTGGGGGAGTTGTCGGGGGCGATCGACTTTCCAGCCATTTTCACCTCCAACCCAACGCGAAAGCCTTGATTACCAGCGCCGCCGCTGGTAAAATCTATCGCAGCAGCGGACTAGAATCACAACAAAATATTGACATCAAACTAGAACCCGGTGCTAATTTAGAATGGCTGCCACAAGAAACTATAGTTTTTGACGGCGCAATATATAGGCAAAATTTGCGGGTAGAATTAGCACCAACAGCGAGAATTTTACTGTGGGAAATTACCAGATTTGGACGCAGTGCTAGGGGCGAAAAGTTCTTGTCTGGAGAATGGATCTCGCACACCGAAATCTGGCAACAAAACAGCCCTTTATGGATTGACAGACAATTGCTCAAAGGAGGAGAAAAAATGCTCGAAAGTCCTCACGGTCTCGCAGGAAAACCCGTAGTCGCCACCCTCGCTTGGGTAGGCGAACCCGTTACAGCCGAACTCGTGGAAAAAGTGCGAAATTTGCCATCTGAGGCAACAATTTATCCTGGTAATTCCACCGTCGGCGTGACTCGTATTCCTAACGGTTTGCTGTGCCGATATCGCGGTACATCCACAACCGCAGCTAGAGACTGGTTTGTCAGCATTTGGCACTTGCTGCGCTTATCTTTTTCACAACGCCCTTGCTGTTTGCCCAGAGTTTGGATAAAATAGGATGATCTTTGAGTTTCAATCTATAGTTGCCCTCCTAACTAGATTATTCATCTCTCTCTTCTCTGACTCTGCGCCCTCTGCGCCCTTTGCGGTTTAATCATTCAGAAACAACCGTAAACCATATCATAACCAAATAATGCGATCGCACTTACCCGAATAAAAATGCAACTCACCCCCCAAGAAAAAGACAAACTGCTGATTTTCACCGCCGCCCTGGTAGCAGAGCGCCGCAAACAAAGAGGTTTAAAATTAAACTATCCAGAAGCACTAGCCTACATTTCAGCCGCCATTTTAGAAGGAGCCAGAGACGGCCTCACCGTCGCCGATTTAATGAGTTATGGAACAACTCTCCTGACGCGGGAAGATGTGATGGAAGGGATAGCAGAAATGGTGCATGAAGTCCAGGTTGAGGCGACTTTCCCCGACGGAACTAAGTTGGTAACAGTCCACGATCCGATCCGTTAAAAAATTAACCACACAGACTCATAGGAGGAAAAGATGATTCCCGGAGAAATGATTGTTTCAGCAGGTGAAATAGAACTAAATGCCGATCGCCCTACGCTGCGGTTGCTTGTAGGAAATACGGGAGATAGACCCATTCAAATCGGTTCCCACTATCACTTCTATGAGGCCAACGAAGCCTTAGAATTTAATCGAGAACAAGCAAAAGGAATGCGATTGGATATCCCCGCAGGTACAGCAGTCAGGTTTGAACCTGGAGATGAAAGGGAAGTGCAATTAGTGCCGTTTGTTGGTACTCGTCAAGTCTACGGCTTTAATGGAAAAGTGAATGGTGAGTTAGATGGATGAGAGACAATTAGACTATTATAGGACTTACGCGAAAAACCCAGTTTCTGAGAAAAATTGTGCATCTATGCGAGAGATATTGACAGAGAAACCTGGTTTTTGGCAGCCGTGCGTAAGTCCTGTATTATCAACAATATTACTAAAACGACAGGTAGCGAAATGACACCGCACTCCCGAATAACCTCAATCAAAATTCAGGGTTATAGACCATTCCGAGATTTTACTGCTTTATTGGAACCAGTAGAAATTATTGTCGGAGCTAATGGTTCTGGGAAATCAAGCCTGTTTGAGTTTCTAAAATTTTTGACCGACAGTATGGAAAGCGAGATTCCTAACGAAATTATTAAGGGTTCTATCGGTCAACAGATTTTCCATATTCCCGGCTCAGAAAAGTTTGAATGGGAGCTTAAAATTGATACAGGTGAGTCTAATATCTCCTATCAAGGAGAACTCATGGGGCCGAGAAGCAATCCGCAAATTTCTTTCGAGCGAGTGGAGTCATCTCAACATTTATTCATGGATATTAAAGGTACTGAAGGTTTGTATCGCGAACCAGGATATGCAGAGACAAATCGCGTATTTCCAAAACGCAATCAACTCGCACTCAGGACAATAACAAATCCAGATTTAGCAACTCTCTATAAACTACGAGAGTATATCGGGGGTTGGAAATTTTACAGTTCATTTAACATTGCTAATCACAAAATTCGCAAATCTGTTCTCATTGAACAAGAACCAGTGTTGGATGAAGATGCAGGCAATTTGAGTTCAGTATTACACTATTTAATGACTGAACATAGCGCCGTTTTTGATGACCTGCAACAACATTTACAATCAGTTATTCCAGGATTCAAAAAATTGACTGTAAAAGCTCGCGGCGGGCCTGGAGAAGTTATCGCATTTTGGCAGGAAAAGGGGATTAACCAGGATTTAAGTCTTGCGGATTTATCCGATGGTATTCTAAGATTAATTTGTTGGATTTGTCTTTGTTTGCACCCGAAACCACCCTCTCTAATTTGTATTGATGAGCCGGATCAAGGTGTTCATCCTCGGACACTCCCTCTTTTAGCAGGATTGTTTGAAAAAGCTGCTGAACGCACTCAGGTTCTTTTGGCTACTCATTCTTCTTATTTTTTAACCCAATTTGATATTTCCCAAATTGCTGTGGTGCGAAAGGAGAATGGAGAATCAAAGTTTATTAAACCTGGTAATTCCAAAGTTTTAACAGATATGCTTGATGACTTTGGGACAGAGGAAATTGAAAAACTCCACCGCAGTGATGAATTGGAGCTTCTACCATGAGGGTAATTATCTATGTAGAAGGGCCATCAGATAAAAATGCAATGGAAGCATTGTTAGTAAATTTGATTGACCAAAAATCTGAAGAAGGTGTCAGTATAGAGTTTTTTCCAATCAAAGGAGAGAACAATGATAGAGGAGGTGACGCTAAAAAAGAGTTGCTGCTGAATGCTCCAATAAAAGCTGTTAATATTCTTTGCAGGACTCCGAATTCAATTGTAATTCTGTTGCCAGACTTATATCCTAAGAATAAAGGGTTTCCCCATGAGACTTTTCAACAGCTAAAAGCTGGAATTAGGGAGAATTTTTATCAAGCATTACAAAAGAAAGGTATTCAGGATGAACGTCTCAAAGAACGCTTCAAAGTTTTTTGTTTTAAATACGAAATGGAAGCTTTGATTTTGGCGGCTGAATCTGCATTACGAGGTAAACTAGGAGTTACTTCTCTAGCTGTCACCTGGACAATACCAGTAGAAGACCAAAATCACGATCGCCCCCCCTCGAAAATTGTAGAGCAACTTTTCCGAGATGCTGGCAAAGGATACAATAAAAAAGTGGATGCAAAATTGATACTAGGGAAGACTTGGTATCAAGAAATTGCCGAGAAATGTCCTCAATGTTTCAAACCATTTGTTGAGTTTATAGAAGGTATACAAACGGAAAATTTTTAGCATAAATTAATGTATACTCAAGCATTGGGGCAATGAGAAAAATTCTCGAAAATTTGATGAGGAGCTAATTAATATGAGTTACAGAATGGATCGCCGCGCCTACGCGGAAACTTTCGGGCCGACTGTGGGCGATCGCGTCCGGTTAGCCGATACAGAATTATTCATAGAAGTTGAAAAAGACTTCACAACCTACGGGGATGAAGTTAAATTTGGCGGTGGCAAAGTCATTCGCGACGGCATGGGACAGTCGCCTATTTCTAATGCTGATGGTGCGGTTGACACGGTAATTACTAATGCTTTAATATTGGATTGGTGGGGAATTGTTAAAGCAGATGTTGGGATTAAAGACGGGAAAATTTACAAAATTGGTAAAGCCGGAAATCCTTACATTCAAGATAGGGTAGATATTATTATCGGGCCTGGTACTGAAGTGATTGCCGGTGAAGGAATGATTCTGACTGCCGGGGGAATTGACACTCACATTCACTTTATTTGTCCGCAGCAAATTGAAGTGGCGATCGCCTCTGGAATCACGACAATGATCGGCGGCGGCACTGGCCCCGCAACGGGTACAAACGCCACAACTTGCACTCCGGGGCCTTGGCATATGTACCGAATGCTGCAAGCTGCTGACGCTTTCCCCGTAAATCTAGGGTTTTTAGGTAAAGGAAATAGCAGTCAACCTCAAGGATTAGTCGAACAAATCTTTGCCGGTGCAATGGGTTTGAAACTCCACGAAGATTGGGGAACTACACCAGCAACGATCGACACTTGTTTGAGTGTCGCTGACGAGTACGATGTGCAAGTTGCAATTCACACCGATACTCTCAATGAGGCGGGATTTGTGGAAGCTACAATTGCCGCATTTAAAAATCGCGCTATTCATACTTACCACACCGAAGGTGCTGGCGGCGGACACGCACCGGATATTATTAAAGTGTGCGGACAAGCTAATGTTTTGCCCTCGTCAACTAACCCGACTCGCCCTTACACTGTCAATACTTTAGAAGAACATTTAGATATGTTGATGGTTTGCCACCATTTGGATCGAGGCATTCCTGAAGATGTGGCTTTTGCTGAATCGAGAATTAGAAGGGAAACTATTGCTGCTGAGGATATTTTGCACGATTTAGGTGCGTTTAGTATGATTTCTTCTGATTCTCAGGCGATGGGAAGAGTTGGAGAGGTGATTATTCGGACTTGGCAAACGGCACATAAAATGAAGGTTCAAAGGGGGAATTTACCCCCCCTAACCCCCCCTTACCAAGGGGGGGAAACAAGAGGGATAACCCCCCCTTACCAAGGGGGGGGAACAGAGGGGATGAATGACAATTTTCGGGTGAAGCGGTACATTGCGAAATATACAATTAATCCGGCAATAACTCACGGAATTAGTCAGTATGTCGGTTCGGTGGAAGAGGGGAAATTGGCGGATTTGTGTTTGTGGCGGCCGGCTTTTTTTGGGGTGAAACCGGAACTGGTAATTAAAGGAGGGGCGATCGCCTACGGGCAGATGGGAGATGCTAACGCCAGCATTCCGACGCCGCAACCGGTGCATATGAGGCCGATGTTTGGCAGTTTTGGCGGTGCGATTGGGGCGACTTGTCTGACGTTTGTTTCCCAAGCTGCGCGCGATCGAGATATTGCCGCACAGCTCGGTTTGCAAAAGCCCACGGTAGCAGTTTCCGGCACCAGACAAATTACCAAAAGAGACATGAAACTCAACGATTATTTGCCACAAATGGAAGTCGATCCAGAAACTTATGAAGTCAGGGCGGATGGGGAATTGTTAACTTGCGAACCGGCAACAGTTTTGCCAATGGCGCAGCGATACTTTTTGTTTTAACTGATATTTTGCACCATTGTCAGCAACAGGCAAGATGCCTGTTCCACAACATATAAATTTTCTTGTGGAACAGGCACCATTTTCAGCAACAGGCAAGATGCCTGTTCCACAACATATAAATTTTCTTGTGGAACAGGCATCTTGCCTGTTCCTAAACAATTAATTGAAAAGGGTGCAATATCTCAGTTTTAACCGATTATACAATCATGTAGGGGCGGGTTTTACCAACAATATTTGCCAAAAATCGACAATCTCAAAAACCCGCCCCCACGCAACGACCAATTTTCATCTTACTTCATTCGGGATTGGATTTCCTGTTAGAAAAATTGAGCGATCGCACTATCAAACCCTGACACAAAAACCAAAAATAAAGTGCAATATTAATCCCGCTCAACAGCTTCGGTATTCCCTCCAGCAAGATCGAAACAATCTCGTTTTTTAAAGGCAGCGCTTCTGCAAAAAAGGCAACAAATAACAAACCAACGCCACTCAGCAGTAAAGGATAGGGAGTCGAGCGAATTTGTTTCCGAAAAGCTAATCCGTATGCAATTGCCAGGACAGCGTAAAATATGACAATTGCCGCTTTCGGAAAACCCGCACGTCCCAGATGAACGTGGGTGCGAAAAACTTCATTGAACAGAAAGCAACCTGCAAACAGTGCCGAATATAAAATAAATCGATTTTCTGGGCGATCGGGTTGAATAATTCTCAGCAATCCAAAGGTAAAAGCGCACACCATTACCGATAAATAAAATAACATTTGAAACGCCAAAAAAAAGAAACCTGCAGCCGGATACGTGGCAGAACAAGGCGGCAAAAATAACCCTTTTACTGATGAACCGAACAAACTCAGACACGCCGTCACTAGCCCAACTAGCACTAAAGTTAGACTATTGAACAACAATACAGTTCTGTAATTTGCCATAATTAATAACTAAAAGCTAACAACAGTATATTGCGCGTCAAACCATTTTTTGCTAGGGCTTTTGCACGGGGGTTCAGAAACCGGTTTTTTTAGGAAAATACTGCGTTGTGACTCGCAGATTCGCTAAAAAACCCGGTTTCTCTGTCGGAGTGCGTAATTCGCGATCGTGTTCTTTGAGTAAAGGTGAGATATTAGGTTTCCTAGGTGTTATAGGGAGTTGTAGAAAAGATATTTACTCCCGGTGCAACTACCTAATTCACAGGTGTGGAACCTGCACGGTTAGAGGATTTATCTCTCCTGCCATTTATATCAATTCCTCCCACAGCAATTCTGCCGCGATGGGCATTCATAGCTGGATAGTCTGGTGCACAATAGTCTGGACTATTCACTCAACACGCTCTAATTTAATCGCGACTCTCCTGGATTTGTGGTGGAAACATTAGTGTTAGCGTGTCGCTAACGCAGGTAATATGCCCCCACCACGGGAAGTTTTATTTTTATTTATTATCACCTAAAACTCAGGAGAGTCTTAATCGCTCGGTAAACTCAATTTTAATACCTGTCCAACAGATACCTCGTGCTTGTGCGTCGCTACTACCACCGCACCTTCTAATCGCGGATCGTAACATCCGACCCAAGCTGCAGGATGACATTCGTGCACTAAATACCCGTACAGCCAAATTGCTCCTCTACCTTCAATGACAATTCCTTGGCTTAATTGAACGTCTTGAGGAAGTTTCAAACCTTGTAAATCATCGGGTGTGATAATACCGTCTTGAGTTGTAATTCGCAAGCGCAAATGTTGGTAAGCTAAACCGTCTTGAGTTTGATTGGGGATTATTTTTAATTCAATAGGATTCATTGGATGCACAAATGTTGAATGCTGCGATAAAATCATATACCTTTTAGGGTAAATTGGGAATCCGATCGCCAATTTTGAGTCCCAATTGGGCCGCCCTTCCGCCTCTGAGTTCAATAACTCCGTCAACGGGAACATCCGGGCCGTAGTTGGGGCAGGTTTCGGTCAAACACGGCGGTACGTTAGGAATTATCGCCTGCACGACGCCTTCCCGCAGAAAAACCATATCCAGCTCAATCAACACGTTTTTCATCCAAAAACGCACGTTTCGCGCGGGTTCGATGGGGAAAAGCATTCCTCTGTCGTCTGGCAATTCTGTGCGAAACATTAAACCTGTGGCTTGTTCTTGGGGAGTTTGCGCCACTTCCAGTCCGATCGCGCGATCGGCTATAATCGTGTTAACCGAAATTGGCAAAAGCTGACCCATATCTAGTCCGCCAAACAGCGACATAAAGTTGGATTCAGTCAGATTAGAATTTCCCGAAACAACTCCTAAATAATTACCAGAGTTTTTATCTTTCATAATAGTTTGGTTGTCGGAAACTGAAAGCTCTAAATCGCTAATTTTCATGCCTTCTGTCAAGACAATTTTATCATTGCCGTTGCCAAAATCTGTAATTATATCGGCTTGAGTAATAGTAGATGTGGCGGCGGTTTTTTTCATCACAAATAAATCCTCCCCCGCGCCTCCTGTCAAGATATCCTTGCCTTCGCCGCCTATTAGCAAATCGTTACCCCGATCGCCAAAAATCCAATCCGACTCTTGTCCTCCATAGATTGTATCGCTTCCCTGCCCGCCAGACACCGTATCAGCCCCTTCATTTCCTGCTAGCAAGTCATTTTCCCGATCGCCAAAAATTCGGTCATTTCCCCCCAAACCTTGAATAGTATCATTACCCGCAAATCCTTTAATCGTGTCGTTGCTGAGACTTCCAAGGAGAAAATCGAAGCCGAAAGTACCGTCGATGTTAACCATTTTGCGTTTAATAGAAGGAAGATTTGGCGATCGGCATCCGCCAACCGGTACCAAAAGCTCGATCGCTAATTTTCAAACCAGGGGCTGCTTGCCGCCGTTTAAACTCCGCTTGCCTCACTAATTTTACTACCCGTTTAACCACGGCTTCATCGTGTCCGGCAGCGACCATTTTTTGGGCAGATTCGTGATGTTCTATCAACCGATACAAGATGTCATCCAAAACATCGTAATCCGGCAAAGAATCTTGGTCAATTTGGCCAGGTTTCAGTTCAGCACTCGGCGCTTTATTAATAATATTAACCGGAATAATTTCCTTGCCCAGGGGCGGGCATGGGGGTGGGTATGGAGAGGGCGGGCACGGGGGCGCCGCCCCTACATATCCGCCAGAATTCAGCCACCGACAAAGCGAATAAACGCGAGTTTTCGGCACATCAGAAATCACCGCCAATCCCCCATTCATATCGCCGTAGAGAGTGCAGTAACCCACCGCCATTTCCGACTTATTGCCCGTCGAAAGCAGCAAATGTCCGAACTTATTAGAAATTGCCATCAACAGATTGCCACGAATCCGCGATTGAATATTTTCCTCAGCAATCCCGAAAGTTGTATTGACAAACAAATTGGCGAGAGTGCGATCGTAAGTTTCCATCAAATCGCCGATCGGCAATTGTTCGATCGCGATGCCCAGATTTCGGGCTAATTCCACAGCATCATTAACCGAATGATCCGAACTGTAAGGAGAAGGCATCAACACCCCTAGAACATTTTCGTGCCCGATCGCGCAAGTGGCGATCGCAGCCACCAAAGCCGAATCTATCCCACCGCTCAAACCGAGTACAACCTTAGAAAAACCGCACTTGCGGACATAATCTCGCACTCCCAAAACCAAAGCCGCCCAAATTTCTGCATCTCCAACCGCCGGATAAAAACTCAACGGCGCCGCATCAATTCCTGCTGCACTTTGCTGATTGCTGCCCACTAAATCTTGTTTAGCTTGGTCATATTCCAGCACCACAAAATCAGTTTCAAAAGAAGCTAATACCTCAATCAAATCACCCTTTCGATTCACAGCAAAACTGCTGCCGTCAAAAATAATATCGTCATTTCCGCCTACCTGATTAGCGTAAATAATCGGTTTCCCGCAGCGGATGACGCTGTGCTGCAACATAGCCGATCGCACTCCCCGCTTTCCCGCAGAATAAGGCGATGCCGACAAATTCACCACTAAATCTACACCCAATTTTGCCAAATCGGAAACCGGATCGCCCGCGTAACTGCGTTTACCCCAAAACTCCTCATTGTTCCACAAATCTTCACAAATTGTCACGCCGATTTTGACTTGGCCAATAGTAAAATAATGGCTGTTTTCTCCCGGTGCAAAATATCTATCTTCATCAAATACATCATAAGTAGGCAACAAGCGTTTATGAAAAACTTGTTTGACCACGCCATTTTGCAACAAAACAGCGCTATTAAACAAGGATTTTCCGCCTAGTTGAACAGCATTAGCATTAGGTAAGGCAGTGCCTGCTATGACTGCCAACTCCGGTGGCAAAGCTTGCGCCAGTTGCAGCAACTGTGCACCTGCATCTGCAATGAAACTCGGATTGATTAACAAATCGCGCGGCGGATAACCGATCAGGGAAAGTTCCGGTGTTAGCAATAAGTTTGCGCCCTCAACCTCAGCTTTTTTCGCAGCCTCCAGAATTAGGTTGGAGTTGCCCAAGATATCACCAATAGTAGGATTGAGTTGTGCGATCGCAATTTTCATCTCACCAAATCACCTAATAAATATTGCTAACAGTCCGCCCGCGCGGACTCACTTTCCTATAGTCCTAGATTTGAATGTAGCGAAAGATTACTTGGATTTGTAATGTTTCAACTCTTCTTCAATATAATAATTTACCAAATCCCGGTAAATATTTTCAACCACATCAGGATTCAAACCCGATTCTTGAGCCCACTCGCGCCGCTGCTGTAACATATCGTGAAAGCGATCGAACGATTTAACGCTAGCTTCACTCGTTTTGAACCTTGCGGCCGCGATGACGTATTGAAATCTCTTGCTCAAAGCCTCGATCACTTCTCGATCGATGATATCAATTTCCTCCCGAACTTCGTGAATATTAGCGCATTCATCAGGGTCTTTCATCGTCTGCACTCCTTAATAGCTTCTATTCTAATGTTACTAAATTGATCCCCGAATGTCATCTAAGTAACAGCTAGATAAACACCAGTGGCTTATTTTTGAAAGGAGCAAAAGCGGCCGCATCAAAGCGGTACAAACTAGCAGGGCGGCCAGCCCCCCGCGAAACCTTAACACCGGTATCGCACAAAAAACCCAATTTTAACAATCGAGATCTAAAATTAGAATAATCAGAAAAACTTTCCCCCAAAATAGTTGTATAAAGCTGATACAAATCGCTCAAAGTAAAAACATCCGGCAAAACTTCAAAAGCTACCGGACTGTATTCAAGTTTGTTACGCAGTCGCCGGTATCCGTATTCGAGAATTTGATTGTGATCGAAGGCCAGCTTAGGAACTTGTTGCACGGGATACCAAGCAATGCCGCCGACGCGGTGTCCGACACCCGCCACTACACTCCCAGCAATTAACTCAGCTTCCTCAAAGCGAACCAAAGCAAAATAACTCACCGAAAGATAACGATCGCCCCTGGTAACTTCCCGAGGATCGCGCCCCGGTTCTCCGAAAGTATACAATTGCTCCAGATACAAATTTTTTACCCGAATTTTCTCAGACAAAATCCGGTAAGCCGCATTTTCAAGAGACTCTCCGTCCCGCACCAAAGTACCAGGAAGACTCCAAGAATCCATAAACGGTTCGTCTTGCCGCATTACCAACAGTACCAACAAGCGGTTCTGCACGGCATCGACGGAAAAAATCACATTATCTACTCCTACTTTAAAGTCAGCTAATGAGCAACCTTCGCTCTTTTTCGTGCCTCGTGCCATGCGTACAAATGCTCCCTATTGATGTAATCTTCGATGGTCGGAGTCAGGGCTTGGGTGTCTCCTGTTTCCCGATAGAAGGTAGAAGAAACATTGGGACCATTCAAAGATGCGATCGCCACCTCTGCACCCATGCGCCTCAACTGCCACAAATCTAATTGTTCTGACGGATAACCCGGTCGCGGTACTATCAGCAAGTCCACTTGTTTTAACAATTGTTCAAATTTGTACCAGCGAGGCAGTTGCCCCACCAAGTCCGAACCTATTACCAGTGTCAAATCTGCATCCGGCCACAGCACTCTTGCTTGTTCCACAGTTTCTAGCGTCCTTGGACTGCTGAGCTCTGGATGCAAGCAAAGATTGTGTCTGGGCGAATTAATTTCTTGAATCATTAACAGCAGCATTGCCGATCGGTGTTCTAGAGAAGTTTGGTGCGACTTAAAAGGATTGTCCGACGCCCAAACTGCTACCCAATCAAAATGTTGGGAAAGCCAACTCAGAATTGTTTTGTGTCCTGCTGTGGGCGGATCGGCACTGGTTCCAAAAAGAGCAATCTTCTGCATAGGTAATCGGTAATTGTTGACTGTTGACTGTTGACTGTTGATTGTTGACTACTGACTACTGACTACTGACTTCAATCTAAAATCTAAAATCTAAAATCTAAAATCGATTGACTCTTTTTCGTTTTTTGGGTGAGACTCTGCAAATCTGTAGAAATTTCCACAGGCGGCGAAATCGGGTTGTCAAGTTGGCGAGTTTCGGGGCGCAGACTGGCGACAGAAGCAGCAGTTCGTTTGGCGATATCGTCCAAACTTTCCTGGTTCTGCACTCGTGTGCCGTCCTTTACAACCAACTCCATTAATGGTAAGTAAGAATCGCAATTGTGAATAGTTTCTCCTGACAATCCCAAACAATCTCCGAGAATGTGTCCATTTTCAATATGTCTAAAAATTTGCTTTCTTCCTGGATATGTTACCTTGCCGCTTGCCTCTTTCATCACCGGAATTCCGTCAATTTCCACCAACTTATAAACACCGTTCACAGGGGAACCGCTGACCAACTTCGTTCCCAAACCGTAACCGTCAATGCAAGCGCCGCTACTTTTTAATTTAGCAATTTCTCGATCGTCCAAATCGCCACTAGCAAAAATTGGAACCCCAGGCAGGATCGATCGAACTTCCCGAGACAGCACCGCCAAATCGCCCGAATCCAGCCGCACGCCTTCCAACTGCATTTCACCGCTGTTTACTCGATCGGCCAACATCCGCGCCGCCGCCACAGTATCGTAAGTATCTATCAGCAGTGGCGCCCCCGGAAAATAGCGGTGAAAAGCTGCAAACGCCTGATTCTCGCTGCCTTCGAGGGCGGCAACAGCCATTACCAAAGCATGGGCGATCGTACCTACAGGTTTGCTGCCTAACTTCAAAGCAGCCAAAACATTAGAAGTTCCGTCGAACCCCGCAGCCAGGGCAGCCCTAGCAGCCCATACAGCAGCTTGAGGCCCAAAAGCCCTCCGCGTCCCGAATTCTAGCAATTTAGCCTCCGGGCCCGCCACATCGCGCAGCCGCGCTGCCCGCGTCGCAATCAAAGTTTGATAATTTATGGCATTCAATAAATAAGTTTCCACTAACTGAGCCTGCCACAGAGGAGCCTCAATTCGCAGCAGAGGCTCGTTGGCAAACACCGCCGTCCCCTCCGGCACCGCCCAAACATCGCCAGTAAAGCGGGCTGTGGCGAGTAAAGTCCAAAATCGTTCCGGGGCGCCAGCAAAAATCCCAGTGGACTGCAAAGCCTGAATTTGCGCCGGCGAAAACCGAAATTTTTCCAAATAATCGATAACTTGAGCCAAACCCATCGCGATCGCGTAGCCAAAACCCTCTGGCAGCCTGCGCGCGAACAACTCAAAACTCGCGGCCCGCCCGTCGAGTCCTTCCCCGACGTAACAAGCGGCCATCGTTAGCTGGTAGAGATCGGTCAAAAGGCTGTAATCTGCTGAAGAAACCGTCAGTTCCTGGTCTTCTAAGATTTCTTCAAAACCTGTGAGCTGCAGGCTTTCTGTGGTAGTTTTCATAAGAAAAACCCCGGACAAACTTCTTTTTCTTAATTATAGTGACAAACACCATATCTTTTTGTAAATTTTTGATAAAGATGGCAGATATTTGTCGGAGAAATTCGCTGATTATGCCCTTAAATAGCGGATTTCGGTTAATGGGTAGATTAATATTATGGTAAAACCCATATAAATACTTAATTTAACAAACTCAGGAATTAAGCACAAACACTCAAGCGTTGCGGGTTTTTTGCGAAAATATTTCGTTGCAGCCCTTGAATAGAGTTAGACAACGCGGTTTCTGAGCGTCGGAGGGCGATCGCGACTGCTTGAGTTTAGCAAGGAAAAATCTACCACCAAAAGGTCGATCGTCCAAAAATGCGTAATTTCTCAAAGCTTCAGCTTGCTTCGATGTTGCAGACTAATAAGTAATTCAAATAAATATTGCTAAAGTCATCCACCGCCCAAAAATCTGAGTAATATTAAAAGTATCAGAACTCAGACAAGAGAGGCAGATTCTATGAATCTTTCTAAATCTTTGGCAAACGCGATGCGTTACGTTTCGGAAGCAGCGGTGCGGATTTTTAGCCCCAGCGATGACAACTATCCAAATAGTGGAGTTCAACCTTTTGAGGGTAAGCTCTCCAAAAGTTCTAAATCGAAAGAATGAACCGCCCTTCCGGCAGTTTATAGCGAGCTCGGCACAGGCATTCAGTTTAACAGTCAACGGTTAACAATTAACTGTTGACTGTTAACTTTTGACTTGTGATTTTGACCGAAAGCATCCAGGATACCCGCCACGTGATTCATTCCTTTGCAGACTCAGGACGGAGAAATCAAAAACCTGTATCCGATAAGCAAGCCCCCGAATTTATCCGTGGGGTCAATGCTTCAATTCTTTAATCTAAAATCGATTGACTGTTAATAGTAATTGTAGGTGCGGTTTCTCTTAGGATCGCGAATTAAATAATTTACACAAGTTTGTGGGTTGGGCGGGACGCCCGCCCTTTCTGGACGGGCGGGCGTCCCGCCCTTTCTGGACGGGCGGGACGCCCATCCCACAAGAACCATCACGCATTGTAAGTTATTTAATTCTCATTCCTTAGTTCTACCCAACCTACAATTACCAATCACCAATTACACTGAACTTCCCCAATAGATAAAAGGTATATTCAGTGTAGAGTAAGCTTTTTAAAGAAAGATTCGGGCGCCCGGTTTACTGCGTATAAGTTAGAGAAACACAAGCAAAACTAGAACCTTTTGTTGCACTGGGGTTGGTTCACTAATTTTATCAAAAATCAAACTATATAGCAATCCTTGCAGGTGTCGTAAATGTTTTACCCACCTCATTGAACAAATCGCACCACATTTTAAGTTGCTACTTCGATACTTTAGAGTAATTCTACCCATTGACCAAAGTGTTTTTAGCTTAACTGGTGACCAATGTGTAGGCCCTGGCTGCGGGCGATACCTAGCCGAAAGTTCGGGTCATTCCCCCGTCTGAAGACTGGCTGTACGCTGGTCTTTTTGTTAGCTGAAAACTCTACTGTTAGTTAGGTCTTACGAGGGTTAATTGTCGTAAAGTGATTTTACAGGCAAGCTGCAAACAGGAGTGAGAACATTCAAGTAATTGCACGGAAGCTTTGAACGTTTGTTGGGAAATTGTTTGTGCCTCAATTGACTTGCAAGGAATTTCCCTTTCAAATACACCCCTGCTTACAGCCGCGATCGCACTCTCGAAAGGAATAGCTGATGCAGGTAAAACAAAACAAACTTTTCACTACTGAAGCGATCGATCGCTTATCTTCACCGGAACGCCTCGACCAAATGATGCAGGTGGTTAGTCCTCGATCGTGGCTGCCACTAACTGCAATTGGCTGTTTAGTTGCTGCTGCGGGGGTTTGGAGTGCGATCGGGCGAATTCCGCTGACTGTTTCCGGTCAAGGCGTGTTGCTTCTGCCCCGCCGAGTCGTGCAATTTCAAGCTGCTAGTTCCGGTCAATTGGTAAAGCTAAATATCAAGCCGGGAGATGTTGTTAAACGGGGTCAGGAAATCGGTAGAATTGATAAACTAGACCTCAAGCAGCAGTTAGAGCAAGAAAAAGCGAAATTAGCCCAACTGCAAGGGCAAAAACAAGATACTAATAAGCTGCAAAAACAGCAAATTGCCCTGGAATTAAAAACGCTAGAACAGCAGCAAAAAGACCTTCAAGAAAGCTTGAATAGGGAGTCAGTTGCACCGATACTGCACCAGCAAAGTATGGCGGCATTAGAGCAAAAACGGCAAAGTTTGGAAGAAAGTTTGCGCCGCGAACAAATTGCGCCGGTACTGCGGCAGCAAACTCTGACAGCATTAGCAGAAAAACGCCAAAGTTTGGAAGAAAGTTTGCGGCGAGAACAAGTTGCACCGATATTGCGGCAGCAAACTCTGGCCGCGATCGCCAAAAAACAGGACAGTCTTTTGCAGCGAAAACAGCACATCGCTTCTTTGGTGGAAACTTTACAGCAGCGGTTTGAAACTCGCCGCGTTCTTTACGAACAAGAGAGGGCGATCAGCGAGGATGTAATGCTGCAAGCGAGACAGGAATTCGCGGACTCTCAGATGCAACTGGCGGATATTGAAACGCAGTTAAAAGAACTCGACGTTCAGAAAACCAATAGCGATCGCGAATTCCTGCAAAATCTCAATAAAATTGACGACCTCAAAAACAGCCGGCAGCAACTCAAGGTAGAAGCTACCAATACCGAACGGGAGTACCTGCAAAATCTCAACCGCCTTAACGAAATTAAAAACAATCTCCAAGAACTTAAAGTTCAGAAAAGTAACACCGAACGGGAGTACCTGCAAAACCTGAATAAAATTGACGAAATCAAAACTAAGATTAAAGACATGGAAACCCAAGCGGTCAAACTAGCTCAACAAGATTTAGAGAAGTCGATCGCCCAAACAAATCAAATTCAGGAAGTTAAACGCAAGATTGCCCACTTGCAGAATCAGTTGACAGCCGACAGCAAAATTACCAGCCAATACGACGGCCGCGTTTTAGAAGTTAGCGCCGTTGCAGGTCAAATACTGAACATCGGTACAAGGATCGGGACAGTTGAATCTAAAAATTCTCGCGAAAAAATGGTCAGTCTTGTTTATTTTGCTGACAGAGACGGCAAGCAAATTAAACCGGGAATGACCGTACAAGTTACCCCTAGCGTCGTCAAGCGGGAACGCTACGGCGGCATTGTCGGCAAAGTAACCCAAGTTTCTCCTTTTCCGGTTACTAATCAAGATATGTCGTCAATTATCGGCAATGAAAATTTGGCTGACAGCATCGCAAAAAACATAGCTGGTGGCGGTGCTCCCGTGCAAATATTTGTGGAATTGCAGGAAGATCCGAACACTATCAGCGGTTACAAATGGTCTTCCTCGAACGGGCCTCCTCTCAAGATTTCCCCCGGTACTACTGCGCTAGTGCGGGTTCAAATCGGGCAGTTAGCGCCGATTTCTTACGTGATTCCTATTTTTCGGTCTTTGACAGGAGTTTATTAATTTAGGACTAAGGCTAACTGTCACACTCCCATCGACTTGTAGGGTGCGTCAGACGAAGTTGTAGAATGATTATCGAGGATTTCGGGTCTAACGCACCTTACTATTAAACCGACCGTCTCTCTTGTTTATATCGAAGTCTAGATCCCCCCTAACCCCCCTTAACAAGGGGGGGACAAGAGCAGTCAAAGTCAACCCCTACTCCCCAACAATCAGGGGGATTTAGGGGGATCTAGACTCGAATACAAGCAAAGTTTATTATGGATTTTAGCCTTATAACAGATGAAAATTCCCTGGATTGACAAGTTTTTTACACCGCGCAAATTAAGGCGAGTTCGTACTCCCACGCTGCTGCAAATGGAAGCAGTAGAATGCGGTGCTGCTGCTTTAGGAATTATTTTAAGTTACTGCGAACACCCGGTACCTTTAGCTCAATTGCGGAGCGAGTGCGGCGTTTCTCGCGATGGCAGTAAAGCTTCTAATATCCTCAAAGCAGCCCGAATTTACGGCTTAGATGCTAAAGGGTTTAAAAAAACTGTCGAAGAGTTGAAAACTGTACCGCCGCCTTTTATTGTTTTTTGGAATTTCAATCACTTTTTGGTAGTTGAGGGTATTAAGAAAAAGCGCGTTTACCTCAACGACCCCGCATCGGGGCCGAGGACTGTTTCCCTAGAAGAATTTAAGTCTGCTTATACTGGCGTTGTTTTGACTTTTGAGCCTGGGCCGGAGTTTAAAAAGGGTGGGAAAAAACCCAGTATTGCCAGTGCTTTAGATTCCCGATTGCAAAGTTCCCGTTGGGCGATCGCATTTTGTTTAATTGCTGGTTTATTACTGACTGTTCCCCGTTTGGCTGGCGCGGCATTTACCCAAATTTTTGTGGATGAAATTCTCGTCGAAAACCGTCACGAGTGGCTGCGACCTTTAATATTAGGAATGTTGTTTGCCGCTGCTATTCAAGGGTTGCTAGCGCGGATGCGGCTTTTCTATTTGCGGCGGCTGGCAAACAAGCTTGCGATTTCGATGTCGGGACAGTTTGTCTGGCATACGTTGCGCTTGCCTGTGGGATTTTACGCCCAGCGGTTTGCAGGTGAAATTAGCAGCCGCTGCCAAGTTAATGATAAGGTTGCTGAAATTTTATCGGGGAAACTTGCTGCAACTGCGATCGACGCAGTGATGATGGTTTTCTATGCGATAATTATGGTTATGTACGACTGGGTATTGACCAGTGTTGCCGCTGTTTTTGCGGCCTTAAACTTTCTGGCACTGCAATCTTTATCCCGCAGTCGCGTCGATGCTAACACCAGATTAGCTCAGGAAACAGGTAAGGTTGGCGGTGCTGCAATCGCAGGCATTCAATCTATAGAAACTGTCAAAGCTAGCGGTTTAGAATTCGATTTATTTTCTAAGTTTGCCGGGTACTATGCCAAAATGAGCAACGCCCAGCAAGAATTGGCTTTGCCCACTCAAGTATTGTCAATATTACCAGCATTTTTAACGGCATTAGCTGCAACTGCTATCTTAGTTGTCGGCGGCTTGCGGGTGATGAACGGCGGTTTGAGTATCGGGATGTTAATTGCCTATCAAAGTCTCACTCAGCAATTCCTCCGACCCGTCAACAATCTAGTCAATTTTGGCAGCACTCTGCAAGAATTAGAAGCCGATTTAAGCCGACTTGATGACGTTCTGCAAAACCCGATCGATCCAGAAGCAGATCGCGATTCTTTTAATAATGAAAACGGCCGCGGCGCGATCGCACCAGATGCTTTTCACCTGCAAGGAAGCATTGAATTGCGGAGTGTGAGTTTTGGCTACAGCCGCTTGGAAGCGCCGCTAATTGACAACTTGAACTTAACCGTAAAACCTGGTCAGCGGGTAGCGTTAGTGGGGGGAAGCGGTTCGGGCAAATCTACTATTGCCAAACTTGTGACCGGGCTTTACGAACCAATGAATGGCGAAATTTTATTTGACGGGGTTCCCCGCAATTTGATTCCCCGTTCTATCCTAGCAAATTCGCTGGCAATGGTCGAACAAGAGATATTTCTATTTGCCGGCACTGTTCGGGAAAATCTCACGCTTTGGGACCCCACAGTACCGGAAGCAGATTTAGTGCAAGCGTGCATTGATGCGGCAATTCACGAACTTATTTTGAATATGCCGGGAGGATACGATGCTCAACTCAATGAAGGGGGGACAAATATGAGTGGCGGACAGCGGCAGCGCTTGGAAATTGCCAGGGCATTAGTGAGGAATCCAGCGGTGTTGGTGCTGGATGAAGCAACGAGTGCTCTGGATGCTGAAACAGAGTTAATTATCGATCGCAATTTGAGGCGTCGCGGTACTTCTTGTATTGTGGTTGCTCACCGTTTGAGTACGATTCGAGATTGCGATGAAATTATTATGCTCGCAGGGGGGAAAGTAGTTCAAAGAGGCACTCATGAGGAGTTGCAAAAGCTGGGAGGGCCTTATGCTCGTTTGGTTGGGAATGAACAATAAACAGCAGAAATACAGTAGCCAACCCGGTAGTCCGCCAGGGAATGAATTCCCTGTCTAATAGCTAAAGTCCTCTGAAGAGGACTGAAATGAGCGATGGTTTGATTGGGCTATTCAGTGTTGGCTATAGAGTCTTAGCTATTCAGTCGGTTAAAACCGACTTTAGCTATGAGACGGGGATTTTAATCACTCCTAGGATCTGTGGATTAGCCCGATCGATACGATCGCACTGTCTTCTTTGAGGCAAGGCTTTAAACCCCTGCCGGACTTGATATTACTACTCGCAAATTACTAGCTATGCTCGATCTAAATCCTGTTAAGAAACTGCACCGAATTAAAGGAAATGAACCGCTGCTGCTGAATGACCCGCATCAGGTATGGATTGTTAAGTCGGGCGCGATCGCAGTGTTTGCAGGCAAGATACAAAGTGAGAAGCCTGCGGGCAACCGCCATTATATGTTCGGCGTCGGTGCCGGCGAGGCTTTGTTCGGCGCTGCTACCCCCCCCAACCAGGGCGGGCACGGGGGCACCGCCCCTACAAGGGGGGGAGAAAATTTAAAACCAGGTTGGGGACTTCTGGCGATCGCGATCGCCGAAACGGAACTGGAACCGATCGCGATCGCAGATTGTGCCGCTTTAGTTGCTGCTGGTGACAGCAAAACGCGATCGCTTGTGGAAGGGTGGATACAGCATTTGGGAGAACGAGTGATTCCCTACGGGATAGATGCGCTTCACGCCCCCGATGAAAAAGTTGCGCCAGAAACTGTTGTTTTAGCAGCCTCGCAGCAGATATCGCTACTTCCCGGTCAAATTCTGCGATCGCCTCCGGGAACAGTTGTCTGGGTGCGCGTCTCGTCGGGCGATGCGAGTGTCGGGGAATTGCAGTTAAATTCCGCTTCCCCAGCGTTTCCCCTGGCTGGGAATATTTTGCTGGTGGCATCCGGGGAAGTTGAGGTGCAAATTTTCTCAACAGCAGAGGTGGAAAATGCCGACTGGCTGCCCGCGAGTTTAGCTTTGCTGCACGAGTATTTTTGCTGCTGCTTGAACTTGCTGGTTTCCCAGCAAAAAGCAGAGGAATTTCGGCGCTTTCAGGAACGCGAACAGCTAAACCGCCAAGTAACTCAGACAGCTTTGGGAGATTTAACCGAGGTTTTGCATCCCCGGAAAACTGCCTTGTCTGAGGAAGGAACGCCGCTGTTAATCGCTGCTGGGGCTGTAGGTAAGGCACAAAGTATAACCGTCAATCCCCCGGCGGGTTCCGAAGATTTGAGTCGAGTTAAAGATCCGATGGAGGCGATCGCGCGATCGTCCCAATTTCGCACCCGCCACGTGCTGCTGGCTGGGGATTGGTGGCGGCAAAACTGCGGCCCGCTATTGGCTTATACAAAGTCCGAAAATCGACCTGTAGCTTTGCTGCCCGGTAAGGGATCTCGCTATACTTTGTTCGATCCGATCGACCGCACTCGCAAACGGGTAACTAAAGCAATCGCCCAAGAGTTGTCGTCAGAAACTCTCATGTTTTACCGGCCCCTGCCGCTATTGCTTCACAACGCTGCGGAACTGTTTCGCTTCGGGACGAAGGGCTACGAAAAAGACATCATCGTTGCTTTCGGGCTGGGGATATTGGGAACGCTGTTGGGGATGGTGACGCCGCAAGCTACCTCGATTTTGGTCAATGATGCTATTCCCGACAGCGATCGTTTGTTACTGTGGCAGTTAGGGCTGGTATTGTTAGTTGCGGCGATCGGACGGGCTGTATTTAGCATGGCCCAAACAATTCTGACCCTGCGGATCGAAAATGCTGCTAGTGGCACTCTCCAGCCGGCAGTTTGGGATCGATTGCTGAGATTAAAATCGGCATTTTTTCGCAGCTATTCATCTGGGGACTTGCTAACTCGCTTATTAGCAGTTAATCAAATTCGCGCCCAACTCAGCGGCGCGACGCAGCGGACACTTTTGAACGCGATATTTTCCCTGCTGAATTTGGGGCTGATGTTTATTTACAGCCTGCCGCTGGCTTTAGTCGGAATTGGTTTAACTCTTATCGCGGTTATAGTAACAGTTACATCGAGCTTGCTCTTAATCCCAAAAGAGCGGCAGATGGAAACAGGAGAAGGCGATATTAACGGGCTGACAGTAGAACTGATCAACGGAGTATCAAAGCTGCGGGTAGCGGCTGCAGAAGGGCGAGCGTTTGCAGCTTGGGCGAAAAAATATAGCCAGCAAATCAAGCTAAGAACAGGAATTAAACGAATTGACGACAGCGTTTCAGTATTTAATGAAGCGCTGCCATTAGTAAGTTCTATCCTGATGTTTTGGTTTGCAATTCAGTTCATGGAAAACCCTAAAACAGGAGGCGACGTACTGAACATGGGCACATTTCTCGCTTTTAATTCCGCCTTCGGAACCTTTCTTTCTGGCATCACAGACTTGAGCAATACCGTAACTGATATTTTAGGAATTGTACCGCTGTGGGAGCGAGCCAAACCGATCGTCCAGGGAATCCCGGAATCTGACCCGACAAAAGCCGATCCCGGCCGCTTGAAAGGTCAAATTACGATTGATCGCGCGACTTTCCGCTACCGGGAGGACGGGCCCCCAATTTTAGATGATGTCAGCATCAATATTCAACCGGGAGAATTTATCGCGATCGTCGGGCCGTCGGGTAGCGGTAAATCAACATTATTTCGGCTGTTATTGGGATTTGAAATAGCACAAAGTGGCACTGTTTATTACGACAATCAAGATTTAGCAGGCCTCGACGTTCAAGCTGTGCGGCGGCAGTTAGGAGTAGTGCTGCAAAACGGCAGAATTAATGCTGGTTCGATGTTTGACAATATTACCTGCGGGGCGATGGTAACGCAGGAGGAAGCTTGGGAAGCGGCGCAAATGGCCGGTTTAGCCGCCGATATCGAACAAATGCCGATGGGAATGCACACGGTTGTCAGCGAGGGCGGCACGAATCTTTCGGGAGGACAGCGGCAGCGGTTATTAATTGCCCGCGCAATGGTTGTCAAACCAAAGGTTATCCTGATGGATGAAGCTACGAGTGCTTTGGACAATCACACGCAGGCGATCGTTACTGAGAGTTTGGATAAGTTGAATGTGACGCGAGTTGTCATCGCCCACCGCCTGAGTACGATTCGCAATGCCGATCGCATTTATGTAATTGAAGCCGGCCGCTTGGTGGAATTTGGTTCCTTTGAGGAATTGGTAAAACAGGGAGGATTATTTGCTAGATTAGTGGCGCGGCAGATAGAGTAGGGATTCAAGGTAAAACCCTTATCAAGAACGGGCAAGATGCCCGTTCCACAAGAAATTCACTCTTTGTGGAACGGGCATCTTGCCAGTTCATAAAAGCCTGCTTAAAACTGGTGCAACATCTCAGTTACATCCGTTATATTCCGTACATTGATAGTTGCAGAACTGCTTATTGTTTTGTTAGCAAATCGGGCAACCACAACAAAATTAGCAATAGCAAGCAGGCGATAACTAAGCCAACGCTAAATATTGTTGTGCTGCCCCGATCGGGGGCTTGCTGCATCAGGTATAGTGGCTGTATTGCATTCATATTTTCTGTAGATTTGGATTGTTGTATTTGTCATTTTGTAACAAAAAAGCAATCGCAGAGTATACGATTGCTTTGCGAATTTTAGCCTCATCGATCGCGTTACAGTTGGCAATTACAAGTGGCTCATTACAAGCAACTCATTTCTTCTATCCGCGATCGAAATTCCTTAATGCTTCAAAGAATTCCATACTGATAGCGGGGCCTTTAAAATGAGGTCGGGGACTGTTGCTTGTGACCACAGGCATACCGGCAGCCCGAGCGCGATCGGCCATATTAGAATGACCACCCGCGATCGCTTCGAGATCCAAGTCGTTCAATTCTCGATCGGTTGAATTTCCCAATTCGGATGCTGTGAGTTTGGACGACTCGGACGGTAATTCTTGCAAAAAGTGATTGTTGCTTTCCATCAGATGTTTTCTCCTTGGATGTTTAAACTCAGCAGAAGCGCGATCGCTTCTAGTTACAAGCAGCTCATATCTTCCGTCCCAAATAGGACAGCGTTTCTTCAGTTATTTGGAAGACCGGACCCATACGCAACAAAAAGTCGGGCTTTGGACCGCTGGCTGTGATAGTACGGATACCGCCTGCGATCGCATCTAATTCCGTATCATTCAATTCTTGATTAGTTGAGTTATCCGGTGCGGATGCTGTGATTGCGGACGACTCGGAGGGTACTTCTTGCAAAAATCGATTGTTGCTTTCCATCAGATGTTTTCTCCTTCGATAATTAGTGAAATTTGCTTCCAAAAGCGATCGAACCAACTCCTAGCAAAGTTGGCTGCTATCCAGCCTTTTTACCCGCTATGTGGCTAGCAAAATCGCTAGCAAAATCCTCGGTCGAAATTCTCTCGGTCGGACCGTACCACTGGAGCCTACTCCAATTGAAAAACGTAAGACCGCCTGCGATCGCATCTAATTCCGTATCGTCCAATTCTTCAGCAACAGGATTGGCTGGCGACTGTTGCTGTTGTACGGCAGAATCTCGATCGACTTCTTGGCAAAACTGATTAGTGCTGTCCATCTGATTGCTCCTTTTGATTTCGGTGTTGTATTAAGACAAAGATTACCTACGGTGTTGGAGTCGCCGCACCGACTACAGCTCCAGAAATAGCTCCTTTTGCGGATTCCTTAAAGGGGTCTTCTCCTGCGAAAAGACCGCCGAGAAATCCACCTAGAGCACCTAGAACTGCTCCTATACCAGCTCCGATAACTCCTGCGCCAGCAACAGCCTCCAATTCACTGTCAGACAACTCGCCTGAAGTATCTGACTGGCTCTGATGCTGAGCAGTCACCGACTCCAGCCACTCAGAAACCTCTGTTGAGGAGAAACTGTAGCTTTTTTCTTTGCCCAGGGCTACCGCTTTATTCACTAAGCTTTCCCGATCCGTTACCGATTGGAACTGTAGCTGGAGTTCTGGATCTTGCGAGACTTCTTGAAAAAAATGATTGACGCTTTCAAATTCAAAAGACATGAGATTTGCTCCTAATTGAATTGTTAAGGAAGTAACTCCTTATTTGTTTTTTCCAGCTAGGCTAGTGCTGGCCTATGCGTAAATTTAGTTTAGGAAATTACCCAGCTAAAGTAGCTAGCTCCAAGTTTAGTTTTGAACCTATAAAAACAACAGAGCTTTAACTCACCTTTAGTTGAGGAGATTACCTGAACTTTTGGTTAGGTATCGAATATTCCACGGAACTATAGACTGGTAATACTCCGTTTCTGTGCAATGAGTAAAGCCTGCGTTCCATACCTCCGTAAGTCTTGTATAAGCAATGACAGCCTATATTTGAGGGCGACATCCAGCCAAAAGTTTAGGATTTTACCTCACAGAGGCTGAGTCGCCAACTGACTATTTGGCTAAGTTCATACTCAACTAAAAGCTAGAAGGTTTTTAGGGTTATTATCTTACGCTAAAAATAGTAAATCAACAAAAAAAACCATGAAATTCATTAAATTGTTTGGAGTGTCGGCTTCAATCGTACTATCGTTCTCCATCTTTCAGCAGCCGACCCATGCTCAAAAAGCAAGTACCTTTGCTACCAGTTGCACGGATTTTTCAATCAATGGCGCTCAATTATCTGCAACTTGTGACAAAAAAGATGGCACTAATCAGCGCACTTCCATTACCATTCAAGGAGTTCATAATAAAAATGGACAACTGGTACAAGGCAATATTGGGGAAGCAAGTACGTTCAACCGAACTTGCACAGACTTCGGTATTAATGGATCTCAAATTTCTGCCAATTGCCGCACATCTAGCGGTGATTATCGGCATTCTTCTGTCACATTACTGGGAATTAATAATAACGATGGCAAGCTAATGTATTAATTATAGGAGGATTGAGCGTTTCTAAAGTCCGATCGGCAATTGTGAAAGTCCTAACCCAAGAGTCGTATAAACAAAGGGCGATCGAGATGCAAGAGGCGATCGGGCGGAGTCAAGCGCGCCGCTGACATTATCGAACAAGCTGTATTGACTGGGAAGCCTGTTTTGGCTTCTAAAATCTAAAATCTCAGATGTGGAGTCAAATCTAAAATCTAAAATCTAACATCTAAAATCGACTGATGGCTCACGCACATCTGGTGTGAGGAGCAAATTTATGCTATGTTCGACTGCAAAGTTGACCGCAGGCTGAATATGCTCACTTTTCCTGGCGTTGAAGTCACAGAACTCATCTACGAAAGCGCAAACTCCCTAGTTTACCGAGCATTCCGACAACCCGACTGTCTCCCCGTCGTGATCAAAGTCCTTAAAGAAAATTATCCCACACCCCAAGAACTCGCCCGCTATCGCACAGAGTATAAAATTACACAATCTCTGAATCTGAGTGGCTGTATCAAAGCCTATGATTTGCAGCCATATCAAAACACGCTGGTGATGTTTGTTGAGGATTTTGGCGGCGAATCCTTGAAAATTTGGATGCAGCAGCAAAAATTTAGTATTGCAGAATTCTTGCGAATTGCGATCGCCACAACAGAAGGTTTACAACAAATTCACAGCGCCCACATCATTCACAAAGACATTAACCCTTCAAATATTGTCTTCAATCCAGCTAACGGACAACTCAAAATCATCGATTTTGGCATTTCTACGCAGTTGACGCGCGAGAATTACACCATCAAAAATCCCAACATTTTAGAGGGAACTCTTGCTTATATGTCGCCGGAACAAACCGGCAGGATGAACCGAAGTTTAGATTACCGCACGGATTTTTATTCCCTGGGCGCTACCTTTTACGAACTGCTGACATACCAACTGCCTTTTGACACTAACGATGTGCTGGAATTAGTACACAGTCATCTCGCTAAACAGCCCTTGTCTCCATCTCAGGTGAATCCTGAAATTCCGCAAATTCTTTCCGATATTGTGATGAAGTTGATGGGGAAAAATGCTGAGGAGCGCTATCAAAGTGCGATCGGCATTAAAGCGGATTTAGAAGAATGCTTAAATCAACTGCACAGCAATAACAATATATCCTTTTTTTCGCTAGGATGTCAAGATATTTCTGATCGCTTTCAAATTCCGCAAAAACTTTATGGCAGAGAGCGAGAAATTGATAGTTTACTAACAGCTTTTGAAACAGTCAGCAGTCACAGGCAAGATGCCTGTGCCACAAGCAGTCACAGGCAAGATGCCTGTGCCACAAGCAGTCACAGGCAAGATGCCTGTGCCACAAGCAGTCACAGGCAAGA